>JANNQE010000380.1:0-4574 GCA_031441625.1 Planctomycetia bacterium | reverse complement strand
GAACGCAGTGACCGGGTGGGTGAGAGCGAACCCGGTCACTGCGTTCCCGGTTCCACCTCCCCGCTCACACCCCCTCCGCCTCCAGGGTGGCGATCTCCTCTTGAAGCAGCTTCTGGACGCGGTGCTTGGCCAGGTACACCTGCGACACCCTCATGCCCAACTGGTCGGCCACCTCCTGCGGGGGCAGGTCGTCGAACGCGGCCATCTGGAACGCCTGCCACGTGGCCGCCGCCACCCGCGCCTTCACCCGGTCCACGGCGATCTCCAGCAGTTCCTTGTCGAACGCCGCCTCCACCCGCGCGGTCAGGTCCTGTTTCGCCTCGGCCGAGTGCAACTGATCGCTCACCCGGCTGTCCCCGCTGCCGCGGGTGTTGCGGTACCCGGCCTCGGTGATGAAGTCGTGCCAGGCGTGGTGGGTGAGCGTTTTCAGCCACCCGCGGAAGCTCTTCGTGCGGTCGTACTTGAAGTTGGGCAGGCGGGTGGTCAGGCGGAACAGCACGTTCTGGGTCACGTCCTGCGCGTCGGACTCTTGCAGGCCCCAGTGGTGGCACCACTGGTGAATGGCCGGGCCGTACACGGCCACGAACTCGGCCCAGCACGTCTGGTCGTCCGGCTTCTCGTTCAGCCGGTGCAGCAGGGTGATGCGGGTACTGGCCGGCGAGTTGGCACCCATGCCAGTGTCTCCGTGGGCGGTCGGGAGTGTGGGCGATGTGGAGACGGGCGGGCGAAGCCGAGTCCGAATGTCAGCGTACTGACCGCGGCGGGCGAAAGGAAGGACGCGGGCGGAAAGGGTGGACCCGTGGGGTGGGCGGCGCGTCACAATCCGCCGCCCGCCGGCCGGCAGTGCGTCTTGACGCGGCGGCAGCGCGTATCCTACCATTCCCGCTCGCCGGCACCGTCGAGCTTGCATGGTCCCCCGAATGCCTTCCGCCCCGCCCGCCGTCACCCCGCCACCGAAACTGTCGCTCGCCGACGGCTGGCGGCTGCTCGCGCTGCTGGCCGTGGCCGCGGCCGTCCACGGGTGGCTGGTGGCGAACACGGCCGTCACCGCCCGCGACAGCATGGGGTTCGCCCGCTACGCCCTCGCCCTCGGCGACCCGACCCGCCCGTGGCCCGACACCCTGCGAGAAGAGGCGCATCCGCCCGGCTACCCGCTGGCGGTGCTGGCCGCCAGCCGGCTGATGCCCGCGAGCGGCCCGCCCACCGAGCACATCCTGCTCGCCGCGCAGGTGGCCAGCTCGGTCGCCGGCGTGCTGGTGGTCATCCCCGTGTACGCCCTCGGCCGCCGCCTGTTCAGCCGCTCGGCCGGCTTCTGGGCGGCCCTGCTGTTGCAGTTCCTGCCCGTGTTCGCCCGCGACACCGCCGACGGGCTGAGCGACGGCCTGTTCCTGCTGTTCGCCATGTCGGCCGTCTCGTGCCGGGTGCGGGCGATGGACCGCGCGCGGGCGTGGCCGTGGCTGCTGGCGTGCGGGCTGCTGTCCGGGCTGGCGTACCTGGTGCGGCCGGAGGGCGCGATCGTCCCGCTGGCCACGGCCGTCACCCTGCTGCCGCGAATCGGCAAGGCCGGGTTCGCCCGCACGCTCGGTGCGCTGGTGGCGGTGGCCGTCGGGTTCGCCGTGCCGTCGGCCCCGTACATGGCCACCGTCGGCAAGTTCACCAACAAGAACGCGATGGTGGAGGGGACGAAACGGACGGACGCGGTCCCGCCCGTGGCCGGCGTGGGGGTGTTCGCCGAGACCGTTCCGGACCCCAAAGAGCTGCATACGTTCCTGACCACCGCCAAGGAGTGGTGGAAGGTGGGGCACTACGGGGTGGCCATCTACGCCGTCACCGGGCTGCTCGTGTGCCTGCCGCGGGTGTGGCGCGAACCGCGATTCTGGCTGCCCGTCCTTTATGCCGCCGGGCAACTGGCGGTGGTGCTGGCGCTCGGCGTCCGCAAGGGGTACGTGTCCGAGCGGCACCTGCTGCCGGTGGTGGCGGTCGGCGTGCTGTTCGCGGCCGGCGGGCTGCCGACCGGGTTCGCCCTGTGTACTTGGGTGGCGAACAAACTGAGGCTGCCGGCGGTCGGGCGGGCACTCGCCTGGAAGTGGTGGCCGCAGTTGACGTGTGCGGTGCTGGTGGCGCTCGGCGTGGTGCCGGTGCTGACCACCCGCCTGCACGACGACCGCGGCGAGCACAAGAAGGCCGGGGCGGCACTGCGGGCGGAGATCGACGCCCTGCCGGACGAGCAGAAAGCCGGCGTGGTGGTGATCGACCACTACCAGTGGTGCCAGTTCTTCTCCGGGTGGGCGACGACCGCCATTCCGAAGGATCCTCCGGTGTCCGATCAGCGGGTGGTGTTCATCGTGCTGGAGTTCAAGAACGGGCAGCCGGAGACGCCGGACTTCGGCAGCGAGCGACACCAGATGGCGGTGAACTACTACCGCTTCCCGCCAACGGGCGCGGCGAGCGAGTGGGTGTACCCGGCGCGGGTCGGCCAGCCGACCGAACACACGCGGATCGGACTGTTGAAGATCACCCTGTCGCCGAACCCGGTGCCGAAATGATCGCCGTGACCGAGAGCGTGAGCATCCCCGACGACGAACTGCGGTGGGAGTACGCGCGGAGCGGCGGCCCCGGCGGGCAGAATGTGAACAAGGTGGCGAGCAAAGCCACACTCCGGTGGGCGGTGGCGGCGAGCGAGGCCATTTCCCCCGACGCGAAAGCCCGCCTGCGGGCGGCGCACCCGTCGCACCACACGACCGACGGCGAGCTCCTTGTCACGTCGCAGGAGTACCGCGACCAGGAGCGGAACCGGCAGCGGTGCGAGGAGAAGTTGGCCGACATGGTGCGGGCGGCGCTCACCCCGCCCAAGCCGCGGAAGAAGACGAAGCCGACCAAGGCGTCGCAACGCCGGCGGCTGGACGACAAGAAGAAGCAGGCGACGAAGAAGTCCACCCGCAAGGGCGGCGGGTGGGAGTGAGGTCTCTGGATCAGCCCGCGCACTTCCCCTGGCGACGCCGTTAGGTTGGTGTACCCTAGTCGTCACCAGAACACCGTTCCGCCCTTCCCTTCGGGAGTGCTTATGTCGTTCCTCCGCCGTTCCCTGCTGCTCGCCGGTGTCGCCCTCGCCGGTGTCGCCCTCGCCGACGAGCCGAAGACCATCCCGGCCGTCAAGCTGATTCCGCTCGACAAGAAGGCCGACTCCAAGTCGGCCGAGGAGAAGGAGGCCGAGCTGGCCAAGAAGGAGCAGGCCGAGGCGCAGAAGGCCCAACAGGACTGGGCGGCGCAGATGAAGAAGGCGCAGGAGGAGGCGGAGAAGCAGGCGAGCCACAAGCTGCTGAAGGAAGTGAAGCTGACCGGCAAGAACGGCAACGGCCTGCAAACGCTGGCCGTGGACGCCGACGGCCGGGTGCTCGCCCTGGTCGCCCCGCCGCGGGGGTTCAGCGCCGCCCAGAAGGGCGTGACGAGCGCCGTCCACATCCTCGACAGTGACGGGAAAGAGGTGGACGTGCTAACGGTGGACTTCCACGCCAGCGCGGTGAACGCCGGTCCGGACGGCACCATCTATGTGGCCGGCGACGGCAAACTGGCCCGCTTCGACAAGAAGGGCAAGGCGGTGGGCGACGTGGTCGAACTGCCGTTCATCGCCGAGATGCTGAAAGACAAGGACAAGATGAAGGCGAAGGCCGAGAAGCAGGTGAAAGACCAGAAGGAGTCGTTCGGCAAGATGGTGGACCAGTACAAGGACCGCACCGCCAAACTGGAAGAGAAGGCGAAGGCGGCGAAGGAGAAGGGCGAGGAACTGAGCAAGACCGACGCCGCCCAACTGAAGCAGAACAAGCAGATCATGGACAGCTTCAAGGAGACCGAGAAGTACTACGACTCGATGACCGTCGAGAGCGTGCTGGAAGGCATCCTCGGGCGGGTGAAAGTCATCAACAGCATCTCGGCGAACGACAAGGAAGTGTTCCTCGTGAGCGGCGAGAGCGAGGGGTACGGGTTCGCCCTGTGGCGGATGGGCACCGACCTGAAAGACCCGAAGAAGGTGATGGGCGGGATGAGCGGCTGTTGCGGGCAGATGGACGTGCAGTGCTGCGGCGGCGACATCGTGGTGGCCGAGAACACCAAGCACCGGTTCGCCCGGTATGACCGCGACGGCAAGGAGCTGGCCGCCGGCGGCAAGCGGGGCAAGGAGACCGACCCGGGCTGCTTCGGCGGCTGCTGCAACCCGATGAACGTGAAGGCGTGCGGGGAGGACGTGCTGACCGCCGAATCCGAAGGGCTGATCAAGCGGTTCGGGCCGACCGGCGAGTTCAAAGGGATCGTCGGCAGCGTGGCCATCAGCGGCGGGTGCAAGAACGTGGCCGTCGGTTCGACCGCCGACATGAGCCGCGTGTTCTTCTGCGACCAGCCCGGCAGCCGCGTGCTCATCCTGGCCAAGAAGCCGGAGGCGAAGAAGGACGAGCCGAAGAAGGACGAGCCGAAGAAGGACGGGAAGTAAGGCAGGAACCGACTACCACCTTGTCGGGGGGGGCGCGGGGGGGGACGGCCCCGGCGAAAACAGCACCAAGGGGGGTAGGTGGGGGTGGGGG
>JANNQE010000379.1:0-5742 GCA_031441625.1 Planctomycetia bacterium | reverse complement strand
CCCCCGGCCGCGGGTGGGGCCGCGCTCCCGCCCCCCGGGGGGCGGGTGGGCACCACTCAGAACGTGAACCCGAGGGTGGCGTAGTACGTCAGGTCGTTCTGCTTGACCGGGCCGGGGTTGCTGTCGAAGCGGTCCTGCACGCCCAACCGCAGGGTGGTGCCGCTCGCCTGGTCCAGGATCACCTGGTACGCCCCGCGTGCCCGCAGGCGGTACTGACTGAAGTCGTCCACCCGCGGGTAGTAGTCCAGGTTGAACACGAACGACTGGCGGTCGTCGATCTTGTAGGTGAAGTCGGTGCCGAACACCAGTTCCGGCACCCAGCGGTCGTCCGGCCCGCCGACCAGCCGGACAGCACCGATACCGCCCCGCACCCGCCAGTCGATGGCGTCCGTCTGGATCACCTGATACCCCACCCCGCCGTACAGGCCGATGAGGAAGTCGTAGGCCCGCAGGTCGTCGAATTCGATGTTCGTCGAGGCGAACAGCGACCACGGCGAGCCCGGGAAGAGGATCTCGTCCCGGGCGTTGAACAGCGCCTGGTTCTGGGTCAGCACGTCGTTCTGCTTGGCGTAGGTGTACAGGAAGTCGGTGGTGAGCAGGTTCGTGTCGGTCTTCCGCTTGGCGGTGAACCGGTGCGGAAGTTGAACAGTTTGGAGTTCCCTTCCGCCCCGTTCAGGCCGACCTCCCCGCCCCCGCTCCAGATCTTGGCCGGGCGTTCGGACGGAAGCAGCCCGCCGCCGTCCACGACCGTCGGCGGCGGAGTCATGACGATCTTGGGCGGGTCGAAGCTGGGCGGCGGGGGCGGGGCCAGGTTCGACGGGACGGCGAACCCCTGTTGGGCCGGGGCGGTGGCGACGACGGCCGACACCAGCACGAGCGAGAGCAGACCGCGGGCGGTCATGGGCGAACCTCGACGGACTCCGCCGCAGGCGTGCGGCGTACAAGAGTTGGGCGAATACCACGCCCGGCAGCCGAATCAACGCCGAGTGCGCCCGCGCCCGCCGGATCGCTCTTGCCCCGTTCCCCGCCATCGGGTATTTCCCCCCAATCATCCAGCCGACTGAGCCACGGAGGGCGAACATGTCCGACGCACCCGCTGCCAAACCGACCATCGCCAAGAGGGGGTTCGGCCTGCTCAAGTTGGCGTTCGGCGGGGCCGCCGGCCTCGCCACCGGCGTCGTCGGCGTGTACGCCACCGCCATCGTGGACAAGGTGGCCAAGCCGCCCAAGCCGGTGGCCAACTTCAGTTGCACGTGCGACGGGCTGAACGTCTCGTGCAACAACCAGGCGAGCGGGCAGACCGGGTGGTGGGACTTCGGCGACGGCACCACGCTGGAGGCGTTCGACCCCGAGCAGAAGCAGGTGACGCACGCCTACGAGAAGCCGGGCAACTACTCCGTCAAACTGGTGGTGCGGAACTTCCTGAACGAGGAGACCGACCGCGCCGTCAGCGTGTCGGTGTCGCAGTCGACCGCCGCCGCCGACGGGCCGGTGGTGGCGAAGTTGACCGTCGAGCCGATCGGCAACGGCACCGCCCCCGCCACCTTCCGCGTGAAGGGCGAACTGAAGGGCGCGCAGAAGTTGCTCATCGACCCCGGCACCGACGCCCACCAGCCGGAGTACATCACCGCCGCCGCCGGCGCGTTCGAGCGGCTCGTCGTGTACGAGCAGCCCGGCCTGTACCCGTTCCAGGTGTTCGCCCTGAACGGCGACAAGATCTCCAAGCAGTGGAAGCCGGTGGAGGTGAAGGCCGCGCCGGCCGGGGCGCTCTCGGTCGTGCTGCGGGTGACCGACACCGGCACCAAAGTGGACAAGACGACGAAGCCGCTGACGGTGCCCATCCGCGTGCCCGAGAAGCCGACCGGGGAATTCACGCGGGTGCTGTTGCCCGACGCCGGGTGGACGCTCGCGGATGTGAAACTGGGGGCGGTGACGAACAAGGCGGTGAAGGGCGTGAAGGCCGAACTGTCGGCGGACAAGACATCGGTGAGGGTGAGCGGCGAGTGGACGGGTACGGTGGAGGCGGTCAACCGTGCGGCCGGCGGGTCGGACGTGATGATCCCGCTGACGATCACGCAGGAGAAGTCGATGCCGTACGCCGGCACCCCACGGCTGGTGCCCGCCGCCCTCGCCTTCGCCGGCAGTTTCTCCCTCACCAGCGACGACTGGACGAGCGGCGAACTGGCCGCCACGCTGACGCTGCCCGACCCGCCGGCGAACGTGATCAGCCTCGCCCGTAAGGTGGCCGTGGACCTGCACGAGATGGGCGGCAAGCAGCAAGACCGCCTGGTGTTGAAGGTGCCCGAGTTGACCAAGCCGGTGGAGCAATACGAGGTGCAACTGAGCAACGGCGAGAAGCGGGTGGTGCGGACGGAGAAGGTGAGCGCGAACCAGCTCAAAGTGACCGTCCGCCCGCAGGTCGGCACCGGCGTCCGCGCCGGGCGGTAGTGGGACGGCGACAAACGGCACGCGGATGACGCGGACAAGACCCGGATGAACGCGGATCAAGTCAGAAAAAGATTCTGTCTGATCCGTGTCATCCGCGCTTGCCCGCTTAACCCGCGTGCCGCATTTTCTGGTACCATATCTCACTCACCCTCCTCGCATCCGGAGCCTTCACCGATGCGTCTGCTCACGCTGCTGGCCGTGTTCGCCCTCATCCTCCCCGCCGTCGCCCAGGACCTGGTCGCCAAGACCGACGCCCTGTCGCCGGCCGACGAACTCAAGAAGTTCAAACTGCCCGAAGGGTTCACCGCCCAACTGGTGGCGTCCGAGCCGGACATCCAGAAGCCGATGCAACTGGCCTTCGACGCGAAGGGCCGCCTGTGGGTGACCACCTCGCACCACTACCCGTGGACTGCGGAAGGCGGCAAGGGCACCGACAAGCTGTTCGTGTTGAGTGACTTCGACGCGAACGGCAAGGCGAAGAAAGTGACCGTGTTCGACGACAAGCTGAACATCCCCATCGGCGTGCTGCCACTGCCGGACTGCAAGTCGGTGATCGTGAGCGAGTGCGGGAAGATCCTGAAGCTGACCGACACCGACGACGACGGCAAAGCGGACAAGCGGGAGGTGCTGTTCGAGGGGTTCGGCTTCAAGGACACGCACGGCATGACCAACTCGTTCACACTGCTGCCGGATGGCTGGGTGTACGCCTGCCACGGGTTCGCCAACGACAGCAAGGTGAAGGGGAAGGACGGGCACGAGGTCACGATGAACAGCGGGCACACGTTCCGCTTCAAGCCGGACGGCAGCCGCATCGAAATCTTCACCCGCGGGCAGGTGAACCCGTTCGGCATCGCCATCGACCCGTGGCTGAACCTGTACACGGCGGATTGCCACAGCAAGCCGGTCACGCAGCTCATCCGCGGGGCGTACTACGACAGCTTTGGTAAGCCGGACGACGGGTTGGGGAAAGCCCCGCACGTGTACAGCCACCTGCACAACAGCACCGGCCTGTGCGGGGTGGTGTACTACGCCGCCGACCACTTCCCGAAGGAGTGGAACGGCGTGCTGTTCCTCGGCAACGTCGTCACCAGTCGCATCAACGTGGACCGCGTGGAATGGAAGGGCAGCACGCCGGTGGGCAAAGAATTGACCGACTTCCTGGTGAGCGACGACCCGTGGTTCCGCCCGGTGGACATCAAGCTCGGCCCGGACGGCGCGCTCTACGTGAGCGACTTTTACAACAAGATCATCGGCCACTACGAGGTGGACCTGAAGCACCCCGGTCGGGACAAGGACCGCGGTCGCATCTGGCGGATCGTGTACACCGGCAAGGACGGCAAGGCGGCCAAGCCGGAGTTCGCCCGCAAGAACTGGACGCAAGCGAGCGCCGAGGAACTGCTGGCCGACTTCGGCCACGACAACACGACGGTGCGGCTGATGGCGGCGAACGAGGCCGCCACGCGGAGCAGCTTCAAACCGACCAGCAATGACCTGCTGAACGACGCGTCGAAGGTGTCGGCGACGGTTGGGCTACTGGCGATGGTGACCGAACGTACCGGCGAGATGGACGTGAAGAGCTACGAGACGGTCATCGACTTCGCCCAGAAGAACCCGGACAAAGTGCCAACTGAGTCGCTCACCGGCCTGACCGTGCGGGCACTCGCGAGCCGCACCGAGTGGGGGGAGACCGAGCGGAAACTGACGCTCGACTGCCTCAAGGCGTTCGACAGCGTCCGCATCAAGCGGGCGGTGATCGACGGCATGACCGCCCACCCGCACGAGGAGTTCATCGAGCCGCTGCTCGCGTTCGCCAAAACAATTCCGGCCGACGACACGCACATGCGGCACGCCGCGAAGGTGGCACTGCGGAACTGCCTTGATGTCGCTTCGGAGAAGAGTCGACTCGCTGACCAGTTGATCGGGCCAAAATCGACTCCACAGGAACTGACGTTATTCGTCGAGGCACTCGTGGGATCACAAAGCTCGCGGTCAGCTACAACTCTGGCGTCGCTGTTCGGACGGAAGCTCATCGCGGACGACATGGCATTCGAAGTCGGCCGACGGATGGGGCGGTACGGCGATCTCACCACTTGGAGCGAACTGTCCGGCCGCACCCCGGAGACCCCATCAGCCGGTTCCTTGAAGGCTGTAACAGGCCTGCTTCAGGGAGCTCAGGAGTCAGGTTTCAAAGTGACCTCGCTACCCGAGTCGCAGCGGACATCTGCGACCGTAGTGATGGTCGATGCGTTGAAGTTGGCCCAATCGTCTCTGACCGGCGACAAGCCCGACCTCTACCCGCTGGCTCTGACCGTCTACCGTGATGTCCGAAAGTCGATTCCGGACGACTGGGCGTCCGCACCCGCGTTTAGCCAAAAGCTCGCATCCAGTCTGCTCTCGGAGAACACGAAGGCGAGCAGCGAACAACGGCTCGCCGCCGCCGAAGTCTCACTGCTGTATGGTCAACGCGGTGGGCGTGCTGCCATCCAAGGCATCATCAACGACTCTTCGCCGAACTCGACCGCCCGTTCCCGCCTCCTCCCCCTCCTGCTGGCGAACACCCCCACAACCGGCGATTGCAGCTTGGCGGTGGCTGAGATGAAAACCACCCCGTACTCGCAGGCGGTGCAATACGCCGTCGGGCTGGCGGGCGACAAGTTCGGGGCCGACCTGATGATGGCGAGCATCGGCAAGGGTGAAGCGCCCGCCCGTTTGCTTCAAGAGAAGGCGGTGGTGGATCGGCTGAAGGCGACGAAGGTGAACGATCTCGACGCGAAGTTGAAAGACCTGACCAAGAACATTCCGCCAGCGGAGAAACGGGTGGAAGACCTGCTCAAGGCTCGCACCACCGGGTTCCCGAAGGCGAAGACCGACACCGCCAAAGGGAAGGCGATGTTCACCAAGAACTGTGCGGTGTGCCACCAGTTGAACAACGAGGGCGCGAAGGTCGGCCCGCAACTCGACGGCATCGGCATCCGCGGAGCGGCACGCCTGATGGAAGACACGCTTGACCCGAACCGGAACGTCGATCACACGTTCCGGGCGACTAAGCTCGACCTGAAAGACGGCCAGAGCCTGACCGGGCTGGTCCGCGAAGACGGGGCCGTGACCGTGTTGGTGGACGGCACCGGCAAGGAACACCGCGTTCCGACGGCCGACGTGGACAAGAAGACGACCAGCAACCAGAGCGCCATGCCGGCCAACCTGGACACGACAATGACGGAGGCGGAGTACTATAATCTGCTGGCGTTCCTGTTGGAACAGAAGGCGAAGAAGTGACCCGATTTGGCGAACGGC
>JANNQE010000378.1:0-3177 GCA_031441625.1 Planctomycetia bacterium | reverse complement strand
ATCCCCATCCCCATCCCCATGCCTTGCGCCTGTTGCAGGGTGTTCAGGGCCTGTTGAAGGTTCTGGGCGGCCTGCGCTTGCTGCTGGCCGGCCTGACCGGGCTGGCCCTGTTGCAGGTTCTGTTGGGCCTGTTGCAGTTGCTGCTGGGCCTGTTGCAATTGGTCCTGCACGGCTTGCGGGGCCTGCGCCTGGGCCTGTTGCAGGGCGGCTTGCGCCGCCTGCGTGGCCTGTTGCGACTGTTGCAGCGCCTGGGTGGCGTCCTTGATCTGCTGCTGGGCCTTGGCCAGGTCGTCGGAGTTCTTGGCTTCGCCCGGCATCGGCTGACCCATGCCCATGCCCATGCCCATGCCTTCCATCGGCTTGCCTTCACCCATCCCCTTCATCGGCTCGCCCTTCATCGGCTCGCCCTTCATCGGCTCGCCCTTCGCGGCTTCGTTCAGCTTGTCGATGGCCTGCTGCTGCTTCTCGACGGCCATCGGGATGTCGCCCTTCTCGAGCGCCTTGGCGGCGTCGGCGGCGTCCTTGGCGGCGTCTGGCTGCTTCAGTTGCTCGGCCTTCTCGGCCACCTGCTGTTGCAGCTTGGCGAGGTCTTGCTGGGCCTTCTGCATGTCGCCCGGCATCGGGTCTTGCTTCAGTTGCTCGGCCGCTTTGTTGGCCTGCTCGGCGGCCTTGTTCGCCTCGTCGAGCGCCTTCTGCAGTTGCTGGGCGGCCTCGGCCGGGTCCACCTTGTTCGGCTGGAGGGCCTGCTGGTCCTTGATCTCCTGGGCCTTCAGCTCGTCGGCCTTCTTCTTGAGGTCGTCACTGGCCTCGGCCAGTTTGTCGGCGGCCTTCTTGGCCTCGTCGGCGGCGGGCTTGGCGTCGTTCTTGTCCAGGTTGGCCTTGGCCATGTCCTGGTTCTTGGTGGCGTCTTCGATCTTCTTGGCGGCCTCGGGCGCGGCGTCCTTCACGTCCTTCGCCACGTCCTTCGTCGGCGGGGTGAGCATGTCCTGCTTCTTGGCCAGGTCGTCGGCCTTCTTCGCGTCGTCGGCCTTCTTGGCGTCGTCGGCCTTCTTGGCGTCGTCGGCCTTCTTCGGGTCAGCCTTGGCGTCGTCACCCTTATTGTCGTCCGCTTTCTTGGGGTCGGCCTTCGCGTCGTCGCCGAGTTTCTTGGCGTCGTCGGACACCTTCTTCTCTTCCTTGGCCAGCTCGTCGAGCTTCTTGGCGGCCTCGTCGAGTTTGGCGATGTCGTCCCGCCGCTTCTCGATCTCGGCCACCTTGTCTTCCAGCCCCTTCTTGGCCTCGTTCAGCGCCTTCAGGGTCTCGTCCTGCTTCGGCTGTGCGGCGGCGGGATCCTTCTTGGCGAGGGCGTCGGCCGCCTTCTTCGCCTCGTCGGCCGCCTTCTTCAGGGCGTCGGTCACGTCCTTCTTGTCGGGCAGCGGCAGGTTCTTCACCTCGTCCGCCTTCTTGGCGATGTCCTTCTGCTGCTCGGCGGCCGGCTTGAGCGCCTCGGTGTTCTTCTCATTCTTCTTGGTGGCGTCCTTGGTGGCCTTTTGCTCCTCGATCAGCTTGTTCACCTCTTCGAGCGCCTTCTTGGCGGCGGCGAGGGCGTCGGTCTTCTCCTTCTCCGCCTGGGCGATGAGCGCGTCCAGTTCCTTCTTCGCCTCTTCCAGCCGCTCGGTGGCGTTCGCCTCGGCCTCGGCCGCGGCCTTCGTGTCCTGGTTCTTGCGGAGTTCGTCTTGCGCGCGGCGCATCTCCGACTCGGCCGGCGCGATCTTGGCGGCCACCTCTTTGGCCGCGGCCTCGACCGCCTTCCGCACCTCGCGGGTGTCGAACTCCACCTCCGCCTGCTTGTCGGCGATCTTGTTGGCGTTCTCCTTGGCGGCGGTGGCGGCCTTGCGGCTGTCGTCCTTCTTGTCCCGCTGCTCCTCGGTGTCCTTCGTCAGTTGCTTCTCGGCCGCGATCAGCTTCTCCACCTTCTCGCGGGCGTCTTTCAGGCTGGCCAGCTTGTCCTTCGGCGTGCGGAGGGCGGCGGCCATCGCCTGGAGTTCCTTCGACGTGCCCAACTGCCGGTCGGTCGCCCCCTTGAAGTCGGAGTTCGTCAGCGACATCTTCGACAGTTCCATGTCGGCGATCACCTTCCCGCCCCGCCCGCTCAGGTCGGCCTCGGTCAGCCGCTCCTTCTGCTCGGGCGTCAGCTTCGACTTCAGCTCGGCGATCTGCCCGAGGAAGCCGGTCATCTCGTTCCGCAGGTCGCCCTGGTTGTCGGCCTGCTTCTCGCGGTCGTCCACCGGCTGCACCGCCCGCCCGCGGCCGAACTCGTTCAGGCCGGTCGCCTGCAGGTGCATCTTGAACTGGTCTTTGGCGAACAGGTCGAGCTTCTCGGCGGCCTGGTCGAGCGACTTGAGCACGTCCAGCTTGGTGAGCAGCCCGCGGAGGCTGGTGACCACTTGACGGTGCTTGTCGTAAGCGGCCCGCTGTTCGGCGGTGGCGGTCTTCTCGTCGGGCGCTTTGACGGCGTTGTCCAGGTGCCCGAGCACCGACGCCATCTGGTCCTTGCTCAGCCCGTTCAGCTTGTCGGCCACCTCTTTGAGCACCTTCTCCTCGCCCTTCGCGTCCATCTTCTGGAACTGGATGGCGCGGAGGGACGTGTTCAGGCGGCGGGCGGTCGTCTCGGCGTCGGCCATGGCCTTCTGCTGGGCGGCCTTCTGGGCGGCCGGGTCGATGGTCGTCACCTTCTCGGCGGCGAACGCCGGGAGGGTGGTGGCGAACACGGCGGTGAGTGTGGCGACGGCCAGCTTGCGAACGGTCATGGGCGTTCTCGGGAAGTGCGGGTCGGGCGGGGCCGACGGAGGGTGGGTGTACCAGTATTGAGCGATTCCGATGCCGCCGCAACTGGGAATGCGGCGACTCTCATGATTGTTACGCGGGGCTATGGCCGTTCCGGGCTGTTCACCCGGATGTCGGCGGTGTCGGTCTTCACTTGAATGCCGCCGAACCCTGCATTCTGCACGCGGATGTCGCCGTCCGGCCCCTGCACCGACACGAAGCTGAAACTCGGCAGCGCACCGACTGCACCGAGGCCGATCACGACTGCGGCGAGGATGAGCCAGTGGATTTTGCGGAGCTTCATGGGTCGGGCCTCCGTTTGGGAATGCCGTCCAACCCCGAAGGGGTTGTTCTCGCAGCCCAGGGTTGAGG
>JANNQE010000377.1:0-2875 GCA_031441625.1 Planctomycetia bacterium | reverse complement strand
CGATCGTCACCAGGTTGCCGACGAAGTCGCAGGACCAGATCGGCACCGTTTCCGAGGCCGCGGAGCGTGGTCGGGCCGAGAACACTCGAAACTCGCCGATCAGCCGGCCTCGACCCCGGTCGTCCGTACTCGATAGGTTCTTCCGGCCGCTATGCCATGACGACCACACGACGAGGAGCCGAGAATGCGGTCTGACTGAGTGCTATTTCCAGTCCTTGCCTCATCATGCACACACTGGGGTGATCTACCCTTCACCCCAAGGGGTACGCGTACTCGCAGTTGCACAAGATCGCCACCAAGGAGCCGACCGGCAAGCGGGCCGAGTTGGTCGCCGCGCACGGTTACGACACCAAATTCGCCTACCACGTGGTGCGACTGCTCGGCGAGTGCGAGCAGATCCTGCTCGAAGGGGACATCGACCTGCGGCGGGACGCCGACCGTCTGAAGGCGATCCGCCGCGGGGAGTGGACCGAGGAGCGGTTGCGGCAGTGGGCGGCGGAGAAGGAGGCGGACCTGGAGCGGGCGTATGCCGCGAGCCAGTTGCCCGCCACCCCGGACGAGGCGGCGATTCGCACGCTGCTGCTGAACTGTCTAGAAGAGCACTACGGCAACCTGAGTGATTGCGTGGTGCAGCCCGACCGCGCGGTGGCCGCATTACGGGCGATGCAGGCCGAGTTGGACAAAGTGAGGGAGTTGCTGTGACCGCCAGGGAGCGGGTGTGTGATGCACACCCGCTCCCTATCGCTCGCGGTTCCACTTCACCCGCTCACTTCTTCGCCACGCCCAGCTTGTACACGGTGGCGTGCGTGTAGGTGTCGCCCGGCTTCAGCACCACGCTCGGGAAGTCCTTCTGGTTCGGCGAGTCGGGGAAGAACTGGTCTTCCAGGCAGAACGCCTGGTACTGCTTGTACACCGCCCCGCCCTTGCCCGTCACCTTGCCGTCCAGGAAGTTGCCGCTGTAGAACTGGATGCCCGGCTCGGTGGTCAGGACTTCCAGCACCCGCCCGCTCGTCGGCTCTGTCACCGTGGCCACCAACTTCGGCTTCTCCTCCCGCTTGGTACCGTGGGCGTAGTTCAGGTCGTACCCCACCGGGTCGGCCTTGATCTCCTTGATGCGGGCACCGATCTTCGTCGCGGTGGTGAAGTCGAACGGGGTGCCCTTCACCGGCTCGATCTTGCCCGTCGGGGCGAGCGAGTCGTCGGTCGGCGTGTACTTGTCGGCGAGCAGTTTCAGTTCGTGATCGAGGATCGTCCCGCTCGCGTGCCCGGCCAAGTTGAAGTAGCTGTGGTTGGTCAGGTTCACCACCGTCGCCTTGTCGGTCGTGGCGGCGTACTCGATCTTCAGTTCGTTCGCGTCGGTCCAGGTGTACGTCACGGTGCAGCTCAGGTTGCCGGGGTAGCCCTGCGCGCCGTCCGGGCTGGTGTACGACAGCTTCACCCCCGGCCCCGGCACGCCTTTCGTGTACTCCGCCGTCCACACCATCTTGTCGAGGCCGTAGGTGCCGCCGTGCAGGGAGTGCTTGCCGTTGTTCGTCGGCAGGGTGTACTCCTTACCTTCGAGCGTGAACTTGCCGTTGGCGATGCGGTTGCACACCCGCCCGGTGATGCAGCCGAAGTACGGCGACTTGGTCAGGTAGCCGTCGATGCTGTCGAACCCGAGCACCACGTCGGCGAGCTTGCCGTCCTTGTCCGGCACCACCAGGTTCGTCACCGTCCCGCCGAGTGTGCTGATGCTGACGTAGTTCCCCGCCTTGTTCACCAGGGTGTACTTGGTGATCTTGGATTCCGGGCGGATCGGCTTGGCCTTGTCGTTCGGGTTGGGGATTTCCGGGGCGGTGCCGAACGGCTCGTCGTTCACGGCCGGGCCGGACTTCGGCTTCAGGTCGGCGGCATCGGTGAGAGGGACGGCAACGAGCATGGCGAGGACCGACAGGAGGGTTCGCATGGCGGGAGGCCCGAGGGGGAGGGTAACCGGCGGACAACTTACGTGGGGGATGTGGGAACGGCGAGAACTGAGTCCCCTGGGTTCGCACCCTGGGCTATTGGCTGTCGCCCCTTCGGGGCTGTGACGCACTCAAGCCCCGAAGGGGCGACAGCCAATAGCCCAGGGTGTGAACCCCGGGTTCCGAGGAACTCACCGACACGCGGAGCGAGCAGAGCACTACAATTCGTTCATGTTCACCGGACTCGTGCAATCACTGGGCACCGTTCGCACCGCGGCCGACGACGGCCACGGCGGGCGGGCGGTCACCGTTCTTGAACCGGCCATCGCTCCGGACCTCGCGCTCGGCGAGAGCGTGTCGGTGAACGGCGTCTGCCTCACCGTCGTCCGCGCCGACGCCGAGACGTTCGACTTCCAGGTCGGCCCGGAGACGGTCCACCGCACCACCCTGGGCACGCTCCAACCCGACAGCCGGGTGAACCTGGAGCGGGCGTTGCGCGTGGGCGACCGCATCGGCGGGCACTTCGTGAGCGGTCACGTCGATTGTGTCGGTAATGTGCTGTCGCGGGAGACGAGCGGCGACTGGGAGACGGTCTGGTTCGCGTACCACGAGGACTTCGACGACCTGCTGGTGGTGAAGGGGTCGGTGGCCATCGACGGGGTGAGCCTGACGCTGGTGGCCGTCGAGCCGACCAAATTCAGCGTCATGCTCATCCCGCACACGCTGGCGTACACCACGCTCGGGGTGAAGCAGGTCGGCGACCCCGTGAACCTGGAGTTCGACCTGCTGGCCAAGCACGTCCAGAAGTTGATGCGGAACCTGACTGTGACGGTGTAGGTCCGGCTGTGCCGGACATCGGAGGCGTGGGCCGCCCAGCCCGACCAACGGCGCCGACCCCCGCGTGCCCCCGGCCAAAAAGACCGTCGCCACCA
>JANNQE010000376.1:0-20126 GCA_031441625.1 Planctomycetia bacterium | reverse complement strand
GGGGGTGTACACCCTGACCGGGTTGTTGAAGGTCCGCGGCCGTGTCTGACGGGAATCCTTTTTTAACACCCCTCTCCCGTGGGTGCGGGGGACGGGGGGTGAGGTCTTCATGGCTTCACTCGCGCGGAGGGGTGTTGTGGCAACCCACCAGCTTCGGCTGAATGCTGTACTAGGGGCACTCGATGACGGCCCGGGCGGTCCACTGGCACGAGGGGGTTTTCCTCCAGCCGCACCACTTCCAGGCGGAGCACCGCCACCAGGCCGACCGCACACGCCGGGCGGTCGGGTGGGTGAGCCACCACTGCTGGGGCCTGCGGTCTGTCAGCATCGACCCCGACGCCCTGCTGAACTCGCGGCTGGTGGTGCGGTCGTTGCGCGGACTGTTCCGCGACGGCACACCCGTCGCCGTGCCCGACGACGCCGTGCTGCCGGTCCTCGACCTGAAAGGGGCGTTCCAGCCCGGCCAGCCGCTCACCGTCTTCCTCGCCCTGCCGGTGCTGAACCTCGGCAAATCCAATGCCGCCGACGACACCCCCGACCCGACCGCCCGCTTCCGCCTCGACTCACAAGAACTCGAAGACGAGAACACCGGGGTGAACCCGCAGCCGGTCCGCGTGCGGGTGCCGAACGTGCGGCTGCTGCTCGGCGACCAGGACCAGACCGGGTACGACACCCTGCCCATCTGCCGGCTGGAAAAGTCAGCCCTGGCCAACTCCCCCCCGCAACTGGATGTCACGTACATCCCGCCGGTTCTGGCGTGCGACGCCTGGCCGGAGTTGCACGCGGGTGTGCTACAGTCCAGTTACGACCGCATCGGCCGCAAGCGGCAACGGCTGGCCGACCAACTGGCCTCCCGCGGGGCCGGAGTCGGTTCTCCCGACCCGGTCGATGTGACCGCCCTCGCTCACCTGCGGGAACTGAACGCGGCCTACGCCGCCCTCGGCGTGATCGCCCACACGCCGGGGGTGGCACCCTTCACCGCGTACACCGAACTCTGCCGTCTCGTCGGCCAACTGGCGATCTTCGACCGCACCGGCCGCTGGCCTGCCATTCCGCCGTACGACCACGACGACCTCGGCGGCTGCTTCCTGCGGGTGAAGCTTTATCTGGATGCGTTGCTCGACATCCTGCCCGAACCGGAGTACAAGGAACGCCCGTTCGCCGGCATCGGCACGCGGCTGCAAGTGGCGGTCGAACCGACGTGGCTGGACGCGGCGTGGGAGTTGTTCATCGGCGTGCGGAGTGAGACCGACCCGGACGAGGCGGTGCGGCTGCTGACCGTGCCCGGCCAACTGGACATGAAGGTGGGGGCGGGCGACCGCGTGGACGCCATCTTCCAACTCGGGCAGGCCGGGTTGAAGTTCGAGACGTGCCCGCGGCCGGGCGTGCTGCCAGATATGGCCGGTCAGCGGTATTTCCGCATCAGCCGGATGCCCGATAAAGAATGGTCGGCGGTGGTGCGGGCGCTGACGCTGGCCGCCCGCATTAACGAAACCCGGCTCGTGGGCAGTCTGAACGGGCAACGCACCGTGACCGTCCGCACCGCCGCCGGCCAGACGCAGACGATGCAGTTCACCCTGTACGCCGTGCCGAACGGGTGAGCCAACATAGGCGAACCCGGCCCGCAAGGGCCGCGGGTGCGAACTCCAACGCGGCCCAAGAGTCTCCACGACAGATGACGACACGGCGGCTGAAACTGATGGCTGACTACCACTGCCACCCACTATGGGAGTACGCCGAGCCGCCCAGCGACTTATACGACAACCCAGACCCGGCCGAGTTGCCGCTGTCTAAATCCACCGTTCGGGAGCTACGGGCGTGGGCAGCATGGTTTGACACGTTCATCAACATGGCCGAGCCATATGACTCCCGCGAGGTGCTGCCGGAGGAGTCAGCGGCGTTCAACCAAGTCGGACGGCGATTGTGGGCAACGCTACGACGTGAGCTGGGTCCCAGTTGGGTGGTCAGTTACTTCCAGGACGGCAGGTTGCTGCCCCCACCTGCTCAGGAAGCTCAGAAAACCGCTGAAACTGATGGCGGAGACGTGTAGGCTTTCTCGGACTCCAACACACCCGCGGCCCTTGCGGGCCGGGTTCGCCCAAACCGGAACCCATGCGCGACGACCTGGCCAACCTGGTGAACCCGATCCTCCGCACCACCCTCGACCTGCGGGACGGGTGGGCGGCTGGGTCCGGGCCGTCGTTGGACGCCGGCCGGCAGCGGCTCCGCGACCGCTTCGCCCCGCTCTTCCGTGCTCACCCGCCGGGTGTCGCCGGCACCGCGGCCGCCCCGGTCGATCTGCTCGCCGGCCCTGCCGTTCAACCCGAAGCCACTTACCTCGGGGTGGGTTATCCGCTTGCCTGCTGGGTGGACGAACTGTTCACCCTCCGCTCGCCGGTCGCCAGTCAGTGGACCGACCGCAAGCTCGAAGCCGATTACTTCGGCACGAACGACCGCGCCTGGCGGTTCTGGGTGCAGGCCGACCTCGCAGCCGCCCGCCCGGAACTCGACCACCTGGAAGTGTTCTTCCTGTGTGCCGCCCTCGGCTTCCGCGGCGACAAGATCGACGACCCGACCGGCTACACCGCCTGGGCCACCGCCACCCGCGACCGCCTGCTGCCCGACCGCGCCGCCGAGTGGGTCGGCCCGCCCGCCCTCGATCCGCCCGCAAGTGTGCCCCCGCGACACGGGTTCGCCCGCCTGCGGCGGATGGCAATCGCCGCCGGCGTGTTCGCCCTCGTGGCCGTGCCCACCGCGGCGTGGCTGGTGGCAAGACTGCTGGTGAAATGAAGACGGGCGGTGAAAGGACACGGTCGGCTCGACCGTACTACCGGCACTCCTTCCGCCACACCGTCGGCGGCACCCGCCGACACCCGCCCCGAGCCACCCATGCCTTTCGCCACCACCCCGGTCGCCGGTTTCGGCGAAGTGCCGAGCATCGAACAAGAGCGGTTGGAAGACTGCGGCCCGTCCTGTGTCGGCCTCGTCCTCCGGTTGACGGGCCACACGGACGCCGCCTCGATCACCCCGCAAGATCTGCGGTCTGCCTCCCAGCGGGCGGGCGGGCGCAGTTACCGGCCGGCGTTCACGGACGCCAACCCGCTGTTCCGCGGCGGTGGCACCTCGGCGGGGGGCGCCCTCGCCGGCCGCGGGATGGGCGATGCCATGCGGGCGGCTATCCAGGCCGGGGCGGGTGGTACACGGTTCGTCCAGCGGCTCGACGACTCCGGCACTTACTACGAGAACATCGCCAACACGCTGAAGGACGTGTACGGGTACGGGGCGGCCAGCGGGGATCAGGCGACGGACATCAAGACACTCTTGCGCGGGGCGTCGTTCGCCAACCCGTACATTGTCAACGTGGAGTGGGAGGGCGGCGGGGCGCACTGGGTCGTCTGCTGCGGGTTCAAGCGGCACCGATTCAGCCGGTCCGTGTTCTGCTTCTCCGACCCTTACTACGGGGCGTTCAGCCTGGCCATCCCGACCGACCGCTCGGGCGGCTCGGTGCAACCGAGCTACGTGGTGCCAGTTACCCATCGGGGCGGCAACCGCGGCCACCTGAGCGGGTACGTGGTCAACGTGGTGTGACGCCGGTTCCGTCCGGCGGTGTCGTCCCGCTGTTCATTGCCGAACGGAAACCGATGTCCCTCCTCGCCCGCCTGAACACCCCGAAGGCACGCCGCGTGCTCTGGTGGGTGGCGCACGTCCTGCTCGTGCTCCTCGTCGTCGCGCTCCTCTGGTTCGTCAACCACCGCTTCAAGCTGGGCGAAACGCTCCTCTCGCCGTTCCCACTGCTGCACGCCGTCTGGCTGCCGCTGCTCTTCCTGCTGCTGTACGCCGGGGCGTGGTTCGCCTGGTGGTTCTTCCGCCTGATCGCCGACGGCCCGCGGGGAAACCACCCGGACATCGACTCCGCCTGGGCCGACATCCGTGCGAGGCTGTCCGCCGCCGGCATCGAGTTGAACACCACGCCCGTGTTCCTGGTGCTCGGCCGGCCGAAGACCGACGCCGCCGACTTCTTCGCCGCCACCGCCGTGCCCTTCGCCGTGCGGCAAGACGCCGGCGCGCTCGCCGTGTACGCCACCCGCGAGGCGGTCTACCTCGTGGCGACCAAGGCGAGCGTGCTGTCGAAGTTCGCCGGCCTGGGTGACGCTGTCGTGCCGGTTGAACTGCCCAAGGCCGTGCCGCTGTTGACCGCCGACCTCGAACCGGCCGACGAACTGTTGGCCGCACCCGCACTCACCACCGCACCCACCCGCGACGTGAGCGACTGGCTGCCCACGCCCGCCGCCCCGGTGCGCACCGACCTTTCCGCCGAGCAAATCGCCGCCGAGCGCGAGCGGCTGGTCTACCTGTGCAAGTTGCTCGCCGCCGCCCGCCGCCCGCTCTGCCCGGCCAACGGCGTCGTCTGGCTGCTGCCGTTCCGCTCCACTGACAGCCCGGTGTCAGCGGGTGCCACCGCCGCCGCCTGCCGTGCTGATCTCGACGCCCTCGAAACCGGCCTCCAACTCGACTGCCCGATGGCGGCCGTGTTCGTAGATGCTCAGGCATTACACGGCTTCCGCGATCTGGTGACCGGGCTGCCGGTGGCCGTGCGGACGGAACGGCTGTTCGGGCGGTCGTTCCCGCTGGTGCCGAACGTGCCGCCCGACGCCCGCCACGGCATGATCCTTTCCGGCCTCGATTGGGTGGCCGGGAAACTGGTGCCGGCGCTGCTCTACCAGCGGTTCGGGTCCGGACCGCAACCGGAAGAGGCTGCCCGCCTGTGGCGATTACTCGACGACTTGTTCGCCCGCCGCGAGGCGGTGGCGCGGGTTGTCAGCCAGGGGTTGCTCTCCCGCCCGCACCGCCCGGCCATGCTCTCCGGGGTGTACTTCGCCGGCACCGGCCCCGACGCCGCGGATCGCGCCTTCGCCGCCGGGGTGCTGGCCGAACTGCGGCTGTCTCAGAACCTCGTCGCCTGGACCGAGACCGCCACCGCCGACGAGCGCGACAGCCGCCGCACCGCGACCGTGGGCTACGCGGCGATTGCTTTGGCAGCCGTCGCACTCGTGGCGTTCGGCTGGTGGACGTGGAACCAGTGACATAGGGTGGGTCGCTCTCGCCGAGAGCGACGTTCCGACCGGCTCTCGGCGAGAGCCGGCCACCCTATCTGAGCAACAACCCCAACGCCACCGCCTTCTCTTCGCCCGCTTTGAGCTCAATCGGCAGCCGCTTCACCCGCCCGGTGCTCGCCTTCTCCGCCACCAGCGTGTACTTGCCCGGCGGCAGATCGATGAACGCGAACGCCCCGTCGTCCTTCGTCTTGGCCGTCGCCTTCTCCTTGCCCTTGTCGTCGAACAGCACCACCGTCAGCCCCGGTTGCGGCAGCGTGCCCTCGACCACTTTGCCTTTCACGCCCGCCGGTTCGGGCTTGTTGACGTCCGCCGCGTCCACCCGCTCCACCGTGATCGTGGCGAACCCGACCAGCCCCGATTTCGAGGTGAACCGCACGCTCACGTCGAGCGGCCCCTTCGCCCCGTCCAGTTGCAGCGTGGCCGCCCACTCGTTGCGGCCGTCGGCCGGCTTCGCGGCGATCAACATCGCGGCTTGCGGCGGGGCGTCGTTCGCCGGCTTGCCGACGAAGAAGTGAACCTCTTTCACCCCGGACACCGGCAGGTCGCACGTCGCCTTCACTGACAACGGCTTGTCAGCAGCCACCTTCGCCGGCGGGTCGAGGAACCGCACCTCCTGCGGCTTGCGGCCGTCGAACACCACCACCTTGCGGTCGCGGGCCAATTCCTGCCCGTTCGCGTCGAGCAACCGGGCGAGGACGACCCGCTTGCCCACCAGTTTGTCCACCGGGAGCTTCGGTTCGGGGTCGCTCACGGTCGCCTTCAGCGTCAGCCCGCCTTTCGGGTCGAGCGCCACGCCCAGGGTGCGGGTCTTCGCCGGGATGTCACGGCGGGTGAAGTCGGCCGCGAACGTGTCGCCCGATTCCTGTCCGACCGACACCTCGACGGTCGCCGTCGGCGGGGCGTTGTCGGTTTCGAGCTTCACCGCAAGCGGGGCGGTGCCGGTGGCGAAGTTTTCAGTGCGGATGCTCAACCGCGGGGCGGTGAGCGGCTGGAGCCGCACGGCCGCGTCGCCGGACGCTTCCCCCGCGAACGTGAACGCCCGCTCGACGCCGTCGGCCGACACCGCCAGCGTGACCGTTCGCCCCGCACTCGGCTCGAATTTCAGCCGTTTCGCGTACAGCCTCAGCACGCCCTGACCCGGCGTGAACACCCCGCTCAGCTTGCCGTCGGCCACCGACAGCCCGCGGTTGCGGTCTTCGGGAAATGCCAGTGACACCGGCATGTCACCGCCCGCGAACGTCGCCTGTTCGCCGACACTCGCCGTCAACTCGCCGGCGGGCGAGTACGTCACCTCGCGCACGTCGAGCAACTCGGCCGGCTCCGTCACCCGCACCGGCACGGTGAACGTCTGCCGCACCTGCCGCGTCTTGGGGTCGAGCAGGTGAATCACGAACTCGGTCGGTGCGGTGTCGAACTCCGACGGCGGTGTCGCGGGCGGAGTGGCCGGGGCGGGTGGCGGAAACACCAGCGGCTTCCTCTCGCCCGGTTCGAGCGTGACCGCCGCCGTTTCGCGGGCCGGGTTGGTCAGTTGCACGATCACCGTCTGCGGGGCGGTGGATGGGTTCGACAGCACCAGCCCGAACTTCGCAGGTACGCCGTTCGGCCGCACTCGTAGCGAAGTGGCCGGTACAGGTGGAATTTTCGGATCGGATGACGCGAGCAACTCCAATCGGTTCGACAACGACCCGGTGTCCACCGCCACCCGTTTGAAGAACACCCGTCCGCCGACCTCGCACCTCACCAGCACGCCCGCCAGCATCGGGTGCTTTTCCGGATGACTCCCGATCGTGAGCGTGCGGTCGGCGATGACCGCACGCACCGGCGACAAGTCCACCGCTCCGGCCAACGGTGTCGTCAACCACTCGGCCACCGGCGTGAGCACATCAACACTTGTACTGATCGGCTTCTCGGACCCGATCAGCCGCACCGACACGCCGACCACACCCGAACGCTTTGCCGGCGTCAGGGCGAGTGAATTCGCCTGGATTTCCAGACGTGCCGACGCGGGCACAGTCGCACCGAGCCGTCGGCACGAGTAGAGCGCGCGGGCGAAGAACGCACCGTCTGCGGTCGCGTTCGGCAGGTCGAGCGGGTTGCGTGACAGGTGATCGAACCGCCCGGCGTGCCACGCCAGGAATTGCCCGCGTGGGGAGTTGAAGACGGTGGGTGTTAAGTGTGGCGCGGCGAGTCGAACCCACGACAACGGCACGGGCAGTTCGCGCGGGTCGGTGACGGTCGGCACACTGCGGCCGGCGGTGAAGTCCTCGTCGTCCTGACGATCACGCTCGCGGGTGGCGTCGTCGAGTCGCTTCGCCAGCGCCAGCCGAACACCCCACAACTCGGCCCGCTCGTTCGCCGGAATGAACGGGAACGTCAGCACGCGGTCGAGGTCGGCCAACTCCCGCGGGCGGGCATCAGAGCCGGTCGCCTTGCGCCGAACCGCCGCCAGCGCGGGCGGCTGATACGGTGCGGTGGCGATTCGGGTGGCGGTGTCCACATCGGCGGTCAGCCTCGCCCACGTGTTCGCGGCGGCGGCGAGATCATTCGGATCGGGTGACGGCTCGGGCGGTGCGACTGAAGCCCGCAACTGGTCCAGCAAAACCGAGTTGCTTAACGCCCGTTCGCCCCGGCGAAGGGAACTCACGGCGGTGCGGTGTGCGTCGGCGGCGAAGGCGAGCGTTCGCAAAGTGGCTTCGAGTTCGCCGAGCGTGCGGTCGGTGTCGGCCGGGTTCGCGTAGGTCGGCGAACAGATGAGCGCGACCGCCGCCGACCACTGCGTGAGCGCCCGATTCAACCCGCTCCGCCCCCACGCGAAGAACTCGGAGTGCTTGCCCAACAGCTCAAATTCCAGTGTGCCACGCAACAATCGTACGGCCCGCTCCGGCGACACGACTTCACCCGCCAGCCGCCGCAACAGCAGCGACGCCACGCCGGCCGGGTCGGGTTCGACCTCGGCGAGCAGCTTCGCCAGCCGCTTCAACTGCAACGCGGTCGGCGGCGGATCGGCCGAGGCGAAGGCGAGGATGACGGGTGCGGTGGCGGGCGGCGGCTTCTCCATCGGCTCGGCGACGGCCTCGTTTCGCGCCAGATATCGGCGGAGTAATTCCACCGCCGCGGCATCGGGGGTGTGCGTCGGCTTCAGCACATCCGGTAACTCTGGATCGTGGACCGCGATGGTCGCCAATTCCATGTCGAACGCACGGCGGGCGTCGTCGGGCGACTTCCCGGCCTGCCAGTCGCGCTCCATCGTCATCTGCGCACGTTGCAGGGCGGCGAACTGTCTCGGGGCACGGTCGGCTCGCCCGTCGGTCAGCCACGCATGCTGAACCGCCCACGCTTCGAGCACTTTCGTCGGGTCGGGCGTCGGCTCGGGTTCCTCGGCCGTGGTCGCCGACACCGGCGCGAGCACGAAGTCGGCCCCGTCGCCGGTCAGCCACGGCGTCTGCCGGGTGGTACGGTTCTGCTCGGCCCAGCGGGTGGTGCGTGCCCGCACGAACGCGGCCAACTCGCCAACTGACAGCCGGTTGTCACGACCGCTGCCGGCCCACCCGTCGGCCGCACCCCGCAGCCCGGCGTGCCAGTACCGCACGAACACGCTCCCGCCGCCGAAGTGTGATTCTTCACCGATGCCGCGGGCGAACAGCACTAACCGCTTCGGATCGGGCACATTTTCCAGGCATTTTTGCGCCGGCTGCACCCAGTCGGTGGTCGGCGTGTGGAAGTCCAGCACGATCAACTTGTGAGCGGTTTTCACCGCCCGCACCTGCTCCAGCACGTCCGTCAGCGTCACGCGGTTCCGCCCGTGGTCGGCCCCCGGCACGCCGGCCCCGAGTTCAATTTGCCCGTCGTTCACGTCCGCCGCCCCGCTCAGGAATAGCACTAGTGGCTGGTCGGCCGGGTGTTGCGTCATCGACGCGAGCGCCGATCGCAGTTGATCGCGGGTGGGGTCGGGGGGCAGTGCGAAGCTCGGCCGGCGGAGCGGGTCGCCGGTGATGCGGGCGAAGTCGGCGGCGGCGAACGGCACGGGCGAACCGTCGGAGAGGGCGCACGACGACACGCACACGACGGACGCGGTGCGTGCCGGCTGCACCCACACGAGCAAACCCAACCCGACGGCCGCGATGACGCTCACCCCGGTGACGGCGGCGAGCGGGTGCGGGCCGCGGCGAGCGGTCGGCGGGGTGGTGGCCCGCCAGTCCGGGCCGCGGGGGGCGTCGTTCATGACGGCTCCGAGTGTCTAGCGGGGGGCGGGGGCGGGGGCGGGCGTGCCGACGGCCGGCGGCGGCAGGGCGGGCAACTCGGCGGCCGTGGCCGTCTTTATCACGTCAGTAATGGCCACGAATTCCAGGCTCTCGGCCTTCTTCATGGCTGCGGCGTCGGCCCACCAGAATAGGGCGGTCACGCGGTTCGCGTCGCGGTAGCACCGCACCTCCGTGCCGTCCGGCGTGGCCGCTTTCATCCGCGGAATGATCGGTGGCCCGGCCGGGTGCGTGAGCCGCACGACCAGGCACGACCGCCCGTCGTGCGTCTCCACTGACAGCCCGTTGACAGTGAGTTCGCCCGCGGTGGTGGCGACCGCCGCCGGCGATGACAGTCGGTTGTCAGTGGGCAACGCCCAGGTGCCGCAGGCGGGGAACGGGCGGTCGGCCGACCACCACGCGGACAGTGTCGGCACCGCCGCCGCGCCGCCGTCGGCCGGCCACGCCGGGGTGGTCACGTCCCACGCCGGGCACGGCCAGCCGGTGCCGTTCGCCCACTTCACCGCGACGGCCGTCTTGGTGGAAGGGGCCAACTCGAACCACACGTCGGCGATGCGGGCGGGCGAAAGCGTCTTCGCGGCATCGTCCGCCGGGCGGTCGGCGAGTGCGACGAGTTCCAGCCCGCCGGCGTCGGTCAACCGCTGCCGAGGCACGGCCACAGTCCACTCCTTCCCCTTCAGGCGGGCCACGGCGGGTACGTCGGCGGCGTAGTTCGGGCGGGTGAACCGCAGCCCGTCCTTGCCCGCACTCAGTCCGAGCAGCAACCGCTCGCCGGCCCGCACATTCAGCGGCTGATCGAGTTGAAGGTCCGGCGACCGCAAGTTGAAGTTCCCACCCGGCGGCATCGGTGACAGCCAGTTGTCAGCGGCGTCGGTGCCGCCCGCCAGGTCGTCGACGGTGCCGCCCTCGTTCACCAGCTTCAGCCGCACTTGTGGGGCGGTGGCGGTGCGAATCCAGTCGAGCAGTCGGCCGGTCTGGTCGGGCGTCAGGAACAGGCCGGCGGGTTTGAAGGTGGTGACGGTGCGGTACTCGTCGCGGACGGCCTCGGCCGCCTTCTCCGCCGGGAAGGCGACCACGTGCAGCGGGCAGCCGTCGCCGAAGGCGGCTCGCAGGGCGTCCTTCACCGCCACCTTTCTCGGGTTCACGTCAGCGTCGGTGAAGCGGTTGTCGGCACAGTCGCTGAACAGGATGACGGCGCGGGTCGAACCGCCGGGCACGGCGGCGCGGGCCGTTAGCACCGACCGGGTGACGGCCGACTTGTCCCACGGCGTCAGTGCCCGCAGTTGCTTCATCAGGTCGGGAAGGTCGGTCTCGCAGTGCCACCCTGCGGCGGGCCGCAGGGTGGCGAAGGTGTCTTCGGGCGTCTTCGTATCCGGGGTCTTCTGGCCGAACGCCGACACCGCCACCGTGACGCCCGCGGGCACCGAGTTGAGCACGCTTTCCAGCTTGTCGCACGCGGACGTGAACCCCCCGTCGGCCATGCTGCCGGAGCAGTCGATGACGAAGTGCAGGTGCCCGCCGCCGGTGCCGAACTTGGCCCGCACGTCGGGCGTCGGTCGCACGGCCACTGACATCGCGTTGTCAGCGGGTCGACGGATCGCGGTGGCGTGCGGCAGCGGGTGACGGGACACGTTCACCTTCGTGTCGCTCGTCTCCCCGCGGAAGTACCCGCGGAGGCTGAGCACTGACTCTTCAACAGTCGGCGTGGTCGGCATCGGCCCGGAGCGGGCGGGGATGGAGAGCGTGATCGGCTCGGGGGTACGTTCGGGGTCAGGCGTGCCGCGGACGAACCGACCACCGCCACCGGAGTAGGTCACGAAGCCGGCGCTCCCCTCCGACGGGGCGAGTGTGAACGTCACCCGCGGGTCGGGTTCGTCGGTCACGGTAACGTCGGTCGGGGCGGTCACGGTGAACGGGTACGGCGTGGCGGGTGTTGGCGGCAGGGCAGGGCGGGCGGCCAGCTTGCGGGCGTCGTCGCGGAGCACGTCGGCCGCGTGCCGGTAATACGGCTTGGCCGTGTCGCCCCCGCTCCAGCGGTCGGTGGTGGTGCGGCCGGCCTGCCACATCAGCAGTTGCTCGGCACGCAGCGCTCGCAACCGCACGGCCGGATCGGTCGCCAACGGCAGGAGTGAAGCACGTGCCAGCCGGTCGGCGGTGGGCAGGCTGTCATCGTCGGTCGGAATCACCGCCGGCAGTTGGCGGACGGCGGTGGCGAACCGCTCGCCGGCGGCGATCAGTTCGGCCGGGGCGTCGGCCTGGCGCGAGAACTGGTCGATCTGAAATGTGGTGCGGTCGAAGTCGTCGCCGGCGGCGCGGGTGTACTCCTCGCGGCCGAGGGCCGACAGGTGGAGCAACCCGCGGCGGCGGGCCGCGGCGAAGGCCCGCTCCTTCACCTCGTCGGCGGTCGGCTCGGTCAGCGGTTCGGCGCGGGTGCGGGCGAGCACGTGCAACTGCCGCGACGCCCGGCGGTGTTCGGTGAGCAGTTCCGCGCGCCGCTCGGCGAACGGCACTGACAACGCCATGTCAGCGGCGCACCACCACTTCGCCAGTTGCTCGCGGCTCTCGTCGCCGGGGCGGATGTCGAGCAGGCGGGCGACGGCCGCGCGGTGCAGGGCGGCCACCTCGCCGACGCGGTCGGCCACCAGTTTTGCTTGCGGTTTCAGGCCCTCCACGCGGTCGGCGGTCGGCGGGCCGTTCACCCACTCGCCGAGTCGGTGTGCGTCGGCCCAGGTGGCCCGCACCACGGTCAGCCACTCCTCACGGGTCATGCGGCCGAGCAGGTCTTTCGGGTGTTCACCAGCGGCCAGCCACTCGGTCAACCCGCTCAACCGGAATGTCGACGTGTGCCAGGTGTGGCGGGCGGAGCGAACCACGTCGGCTGTCGTGGCGGCCTTGGTGAAGTGCCACTCGGCGTTTTGGGCGATGACGTCGATGGCGATTCGGCTGTCGGCGTCGGTGGCGAAGAGCAGGTCTTCGACTTCCCGGCGGGCGATGTCGGCGGCGCGCAGGTGGTCAACGACCCACGGCCTCACGGCTTCACCATCAGTTCCCGTCGCGGTCTGCTCGGCCAACAACCTCAGGCGAAGCACGCGCTTCACCAGCGGCCACACGGCGGCGGTGGCGGGGGAGTCGGGCAGGTCGCGGGCGAGCATGGTGAGGAAGTGCAGTTCAGCCGGCACCACATTCCACCCTTCGACCACGAGAGCGACCACCGGCGGCGCGAGTCGCAATCGGGCGAACGGGTCTTCGGCCACCCAGGTGATGAGCGCGCGGCCGAACGCCAACCGGTCGGCCTTCGCCTTCTCCCACTCGGCCGGGCGGTCGGCGGCACTCGCGGTCGCCACCTTCGCCACCGTCGCGGGCGGCACGGAATCGACAGTGGGTTGGCCGAGTGCGGCGGGCAGCGCGAGCGTCTGTGGAGACGCGGGCAGCACGCGGACGGCCAGAATCTTCAGGCGAATCTGCTCGGCGGCGTCGGCGGCTTTCGAGGACGCGCTGTCGTTGCCGTCGGCCAACGACCGATCCGCACGCATCACTAAACCGGTGTACTCGGTCCACAACTGCGGGGCGAACGTGGCCGGGTGTGCGGTGGACTTCTCCAACTCGGCGAAGTGTGACCACATTGCGTCCCAGGCGGGCGGCGGGGTGAACGCGGCGGGCAACGGGTCGTCCGTCGCGGGCTTGTCGACGATGCCGAGGAACATGTCGCGGCGACGGGTGTCGGAAGCGGGCAGCACCTCCGGCACCTGCAATGCCGCCCGCTGGTCGCGCGCCCAGGTGCGCGTCTGCCGGGTCGTGTACTCGATCAACTCGTCCGCTGACAGCCGGCTGTCACTGTTCGCGTCGGCGGCCCCGCTCAGCCCGGTGCGCAGGAAGTGTAGGAAAACCGACTCGCCCCACTCCGGCGACCGCCACGAAGTTTGGTTGACACCGGCACCCACGAACACGAGCAGGTTCGGCACGGCGGCGATGTCAACTTCCAGCCCCTGCACGCCGCGGGTGAAGTCGTTGTGAAACTGCCCGAGTGTCGGGGCGGACGTGTTGGCGGTGTCGAAGACGAGCAGCTTGCGGGTGTCGGCGGGCAGCTTCGCCGCGGCGTCCAGAATCGCCTTCACCCGCACCCGTTCACCCGGCTCGGCGTTCGCGTCGTCGGGAATCAGGTACGGCCCGCTCGCGTCGCACCCGCCGTTCGCAGCAAATACAGCCACCACCGTCGGCGTGCGGGATCGGGCAAGTTCGTCGAGCACGCGGCCGGCTTCCCCGCGGCTCAGGCGGTACGGCGACGGGTCGGAGCGAAGGCGGGCACGGCCGGGGCGACCGAGTTCGGTCAGCCGTCGTCCGTCAGAGGTGGCGGTGGTGTTCGCGGGGATCAGCAGGTTGTCGTCGTAGCCGGCCGTGGCCACCAGCAGCCGCGGGGCAGACGGCGGGGTCAGCCACAGCGCGGCGTAGGTGATCGCCGCCACGCACGCGGCCAATCCGCTCAGCACGCCGACGGTTCTCCACACGCGCGCGGGCAGCACTCGGCCTGCCGGTGCCGGTGACGGGTTCGACCACGATGCCGGACGATGTGCCATGCTTCCCCGCGGAACTCTGGGGCGGAAGGGTTACGCCCGCCCGCCGACCCGTCTTTCATCGAACCGCGTTGCCACCAGAGAAAGGAAACGCGGGGCTGCTGCGTAAGATATCCGGACGCCGGCCGCCCGTTTTGGCCGGTTGTGCCGGTTGTGCCGGTTGCGCCGAGATAGACCGCCCATGAGCGACCCGGAGCCGCCCCGCCGACCGCGGGCGCGGCCAGACCTGAAAAACCTGTACGACGCCCTCCAGCCGTCCGAGGCGGCGCGGGCGAAGGTGGTGGACAACGGCGTCGGCATGACGTTCGTGCTCGTCCCGGCCGCGGAATTCCGCATGGGCGAAGCCGGCTTCCGCACGAACGAGGTGCCGGTTCACGAGGTCGTGCTGACGACCGCATTCTACATGGGCACGGCCCCCGTCACGCAACAGGCGTATCGCATGGTGACGGGGCAAACCCCGTCGCACTTCACCCCGGAGCGCGGCGGTTCGGCGATGCACCCCGTCGAGCGGGTGAGTTGGGACGACGGGGTGCGGTTCTGCGAACGACTGAGCGCTCGGCCGGAGGAGCAAGTCGCCCGCCGGCGGTATCGGCTGCCGACCGAAGCGGAGTGGGAGTACGCCGCCCGTGGTGGGACCGTCACGCCGTTCCCGACGGGGGAGGTGTTCACCGCCGCCCACGGCACGTTCGACGCCCGCTACCCGTTCCCCGAAGGAACGATCTCCGGCGGGAGCGCGACCGGGCCGACGCCGGCGGGCACCTTCCCGGCCAACAGCTTCGGCCTGTTCGACGTGTGCGGGGGCGTGTGGGAGTGGTGTGCCGACTGGTACGACGAGCGGTTCTATGCCGGGTCGCCGGTGCGCGACCCGGCCGGCCCGCCGACCGGCACACGCCGGGTGCTCCGTGGCGGGTCGTGGAAGAACCATGCGCACTCGTGCCGGGTGGCGTACCGGAACGCCTTGCCGCCGCACCAGAAGAACTCGGCGACCGGGTTCCGGGTCGTGTTGGAGGTGGGTTAAACCATGCCCCGCATCCTGCTGGTCGAAGACAACGACGCCAACCGGGTCATGCTGTGCCGCCGGCTGGAGCAGAAGGGGTACGCGCTGGTGCCGGCCGAGTCGGGCGAGCGGTGCCTGGAGTTGGCCACCGCCGACCCGCCCGACCTGATCCTGATGGACATCGGCTTGCCCGGCATCGACGGGCACGAGACGACCAAGCGGCTGAAGGCGGGCGAACGCACCCGGCTCATCCCGGTCATCGCCCTGAGCGCCCACGCCCAGGCGAGCGACCGCGAGAAGTCGCTCGCCGCCGGGTGTGTCGAGTTCGAGAGCAAGCCGGTGCAGTTGCCGGCCCTGCTGGCGAAGATCGAGGCCGCGCTCAAGATCGCCGCCCCGCCCCCACCGTCAGCCGACGACACGGGCGTGTTCGCCGCCCCCAAAGCGCCCGCCGACATGACGCGGACAGCCGAGCGGCCGGTAATCCCCGCATCGCCCACGGTGCCGGTCGGCCGCAAGCGGATTCTGGTGGTGGAAGACACGGACGTGAACCGCGTGCTGCTGCGGCGGCGGCTGGAAAAGCAGGGGTTCGACGTGACCGAAGCGGCCGACGGCCGCATCGCCCTCGACCTGGTGCGGCGGGCACCGTTCGACCTGATGTTGCTCGACATCATGATGCCCGAGGTGGGCGGGTACGAGGTGCTGGAGCAACTGAAGGCCGACCCGGACACGGCCGCCCTGCCGGTCATTATGATCTCGGCCATCGACGAGATGAGCAGTGTGGTGCGGTGCATCGAGGCCGGGGCGGAGGACTATCTGACGAAGCCGTATGACGCGGTGCTGCTGCAAGCCCGCATCAACGCCTGCCTGGACAAGCGGCGGCTGCGGGATCAGGAGGTGGCGTACCTGAAGGCGGTGGCGTCGCTGACGGCGGCGGCAGCGGCCATCGAGCAGGGGGCGTTCGAGCCGGCGATGCTGGCGGGCGTGTCGGCGCGGAACGACGAACTCGGCCGCCTGGCCCGCGTGTTCGATCACATGGCCGCGCAGGTGGTCATCCGCGAGACGCAACTGCGGCAAGAGGTCGAGCGGCTGAAAGTCGAAATCGACGACGCGCGCAAGAAGGAGCAGGTGGCCGAGATCACCGAGACGACTTACTTCCAGGACTTGCAAGTGAAGGCGGCGAACCTCCGGCGGCGGATGCGGAAACCCGGCGTGGAACCGGGAACGCAGTGACCGGGTGACGCCCGAACGACCCCCGACGGGAAGACCCACCGCGCCGCCGCGGAGCGGCGACCGATGTTAGCCAGGGGTGAAGCGAGCGACAGCGAGCGCAACCCCTGGACCCGGATTCCAACAACCATCAAGCCCCGGAGGGGCGATAGTCAGCCCGTCTGTCGCCCCTCCGGGGGCTTGTTCCTGTTACGCGGACGTTTCCAGGGGTTCCGTCGCTCGCTTCGCTCGCCGACTCCACCCCTGGCTAACATCGGTCGCCGCTCCGCGGCGGCGTGGCTGGTCGCCACCCGGTGACCGCGTTCCCGGTTCCAGGGAGCATTACACTACCCGCATGGCTTCCATCGTTTCCATCCACTCGTACCGCGGCGGGACCGGCAAGTCGAACGTGACGGCCAACCTGGCCGTGGCGGTCGCCCTGGCCGGCAAGCGGGTGGGCATCGTGGACACCGACATCCAGTCGCCCGGCATCCACATCCTGTTCGGGCTGGACGACCGGCAGGTGACCCGCGCGCTGAACGACTACCTGTACGGCCAGTGCCGCATCGAAGACTGCGCCTACCACGTCACCCCGCCGGAGGTGCTCGCGGCCGGCGGACGGGTGTACCTGATCCCGTCCAACATGAAGGCCGGGGAGATCGCCCGCGTGCTCCGCGACGGGTACGATGTCACCCTCCTGAACGACGGGTTCGAGCGGCTGCTCGACGCCCTCGAACTGGACTTCCTGTTCATCGACACGCACCCCGGCCTGAACGAGGAGACGCTGCTGTCGATTGCCATCTCGGACGTGTCGCTGCTCATCGTCCGCCCGGACAAGCAGGACTTCCTCGGCACGGCCGTCACCATCGAAGTGGCCCGGCAGCTCGGCGTGCCCGAGATGCTGGTGGTGCTGAACAAGGTGCTACCGTCGATGGACCTGCCGGCGCTGCGCGGCGACGTGGAACGCTCCCTGCACGCGGACGTGGGGGCGGCGTTCCTGCTGACCGAAGAGTTGATGCGGCTGGGCAGCACCGGGCTGTTCCGCCTGAAATTCCCCGACCACCCGTGGGCGAAGGAGATGGACCACCTCGCCCGGCGGATGCTCACCCGCCGACCCCCCGGCGGAGGTTCCGCATGACCCCCACTGCCGCCCCCCCACGCCCGGCCGCCCGCCCCACGGCCGAGGTGGTCGCCCCCCTCCCGCTCACCGACCCGGCGAAGGAACTGCTGACCGCCGACGTGGGCGTGCGGCCGTACCTGGACAAACTGACCGCCGCCGGGTTGACGGTGGACGCCCTCCGCGTGTTGGCTCTCGCATTGCCGAAGCCGGAAGCGGTCTGGTGGGCGTGCGTGTGCATCCGCAAGGCGGTGCCGAAGCCTTGGCGGGTGGCGGTGGAAAACGCCCTCGACGCGGCCGAGAGGTGGGCGACCGACGGGAGTGACGCGAACCGCCGCACGTGCGGGAGCATGGCCGAGGCCGCCGGGTGGGACACCGCCGCCGGGTGTGCGGCCGGCGCCGCGTGGCTGTCGGGCGGCAGTCTGAGTCCGCCGAAGCTGCCGCCGGTGTCGCCGCGGGAAGACCTGACCGGGCAGACGGTGGCGGGGGCGCTGCTGCTAGCGGCGTCCACCGACCCGGCCACGACCGCCGCGATGACCGCGCAGTTCGTGCAAATCGGCATGACCGTCGCCGACGGCAAGCTGAAGAAGGGGGAACGGGCCGGGTGACGCGAGGGGTGTGCTTCGGGAAGACAGCAGTCAGAACCCCCCACCCGGTTCGGAGACTGCGCCACCTGAACCGACCTCCCCCACAAGGGGGGAGGTGGGGCTGATTGGCTTCCTCGCATCGCCGGTTGGTGGGGAAGACACTGTGGCCCACCTCCCCCCCTTGTGGGGGAGGTCGCCGCGGTGAACGAAGTGAACGCGGCGGGTGGGGGGCGCGAGGTCGAGCGGCACATCCGAGACGAGCCGCGACCGTCAGGGAGCGGGTGTTCATCCCCCACTCCCTGGCGGTCGCGGCCCGTCGGGCGGGTCGTTCGGCTCGCGCACCATTTCCCAGTTCGACAGCCCGACCCGCAACCGGCGGTGCCCGCGGAGGACGAAGCCGAGTTTCTGGTAGATCGCGACGTTCGCCTCCGGCACCGTCTCAAGGAAGATGGGAACGCAGGACTGGTCGGCCGACTCGAACACCGGCCGCAACACCGCCCGCGATAACCCTTTCCCCTGTGCTTCGGGGCGAACGCCGAGGAACAAGACGTACCAGTGCGGGCCGGGGACGTGCTGCCGGCGGGCGGCGTCAATCTCGTGTTCCGTCCGAAGGCTGGCGAGGCTCCGGCGCCAGCCCATGCGCCACACGAACCCGAGGCCACCGGCCCGCACGAGTGACCACAGCGACGGCCACTCCGCACCCGGCGGCAGGCAGCACGCCACCGCCGCCCGGTCGGGCGTGGCGTAAATCCCGCCACAATCCAGCGACAGGCGGAACACGAACCGGCAAAAGACTTCGGTGATCCGCGGGCGGTCCGCCGGGTCCGCACACAGGGCGTGGAACAGCGGGTAGTCCGCGAAGGCCGACGCCAGCGTTGCCACCGCGACGGCCTCGTCGGCGCGGGTCAAGCAATCAACGGGCGACGGGTCGTTCACGGTTCGGTACTCGCTTCGGGAGAAGACTCTTATACACGCCGGGCGAGTCCGAATCTGACGGCCGTGGCGAAAACCGCGGGCGGACTCCCGCCACGAACTGAAAGAAATTACCGCCCCCCGCCGTAAGATCAACGACACCCGACCCGTACACCGTCCCGGCCGTTTCGAGACCGCCCATGCCGTCGCCGGACGTTCTCGACTTCGCCAAACTGCTCGCCCCCATCCCCGGCGACAAGCCGACCGGGGCCGACCCGCGGGCCAACGTCGCCCCATCGTCGCCCTACTACAAAGTGAAGGACGCCCGCACCGCCGCCCGCAGCGCCGAACGACAGGTGGAGTCCGGGGCCGAAGACGCCCCGACGCCGGACTGGAAAGCGGTCATCGCCACCGCCACCACCGCGCTTTCGACCTCGGCGAAAGATTTGGAAGTGACGGCGTACCTGATCGAAGCCCTCACGCGGGTCCACGGGTACGCCGGCCTACGGGATGGCTTTCGCTTCGCCCGCGAACTGGTGGCCGCCTTCTGGGACGACCTGTACCCGGTGCCGGACGAAGAGGGGGTGAGCACCAAAGTGGCCGCCCTCGCCGGGCTGAACGGGGAAGACGCCGAGGGCACGCTCCTCGCCCCCGTCCGCAACGTGGCCCTCACCGACTCCGCCACCCACGGCGGGCTGACCTTCGCCAACTACCAGCAGGCCCTCACCACCGGCAAGATCGCCGACCCGAAGGTGAAGGAGAAGAAGATCGCGGCCGGGGCGATGTCGTTCGAGAAGATTCAGTCGGCGGTGGGGGAAACGTCGAACGCCTTCGTGAAGGTTCTGTATGACGACCTGACCGCGGCGACGGACGAGTTCGACAAGTTGACGGCCGACCTGGATGCCAAGTGCGGGTCAGCCGCCCCGCCGAGCAGTGCCATCCGTGCCGCCCTGACGACCGTGATGGACGCCCTGAAGGACGTGGCCCGCGACAAGCTGGCCGTCATGCAGACGGCCGCCCCCGCCCCCGCACCCAGCACGGAGGCGAACGGCAAGGCGGTGGCGAAAGACGACGGCGGCGAGGGTGACGGCGAGAAGCTGCCGGTCGTGCGGAACCGCGAGGACGCGTTGAACGCCATCCTGAAACTGGCCGACTACTTCCGCCGCACTGAGCCGCACTCGATGCTGCCGCACACGCTCGAGCAGGCCGTGCGGTGGGCGCGAATGCCGCTCACCGACCTGTTGGCCGAACTGATTTCGGACGACGACGCCCGCGGCGCCCTATTCAAGCAGGTGGGCATCCGCGGCGCGAGCAAAGAGTAGAACTGGTTCGCCGCGGGGGCCACACCGGCGCGCCCGGC
>JANNQE010000375.1:0-3409 GCA_031441625.1 Planctomycetia bacterium | reverse complement strand
CGGCCGAACGAACCATCCGTGGCCTCGGGAAATCGCATGGGCTCCTCCCGGCGATAAGTCGTCTGAATAGCGACTGTTATCGCCGGGAGATAGCTCACCGAGAAGTGGGGGAACTTGAGCGTTGAACCCGTGGGCGTACCTCACCGACGTGTTGACGCAACTGGCCGCCAAACCGGCCGACGTGACCCATCTGTTGCCCGACGCCTGGGCCAAACAGCACCTTCCCGCCGGACACTGAGTTCCCAACTCGTCGCGTCACCCGAACTCAACGCTCAGCGCTCACCCACCCCCTCAGTGGACACTTACGGTGAAGCGCCCCAAGGCGAAATCCGGCGGGGCCGGAAGTGCGCTACCCCCGGCTGCGAGCGCCCCTTCACGTCCACTTCCCAATTGCACTTACCCAGGTCGTCCACCCTCAACACCGGGTAACTCCCCCGCTCGTGCCGCCCGACACGCTGAACTTGGCCACCTTACCCAGGTCGTCCACCCTCAGCACCGGGGAACTCCCCAGACGCTTCCGGCCGCGATGCGAATCGAGTTGCTTCGGACTTGGCGGGCGGGCGAGAGTCGCCCGCCCGCGGGGGCGCAGTCCTCCGACGGATCATAGGTCCGGGTCGAACAACCCCTCGAACGCGGACATGTCCGCCACGAGATCGACGTGCGGGCCGCCCACGCTGTTGAAGATGAACCAGTCGCTCCCGGCACCACCCGCGAGTTGATCCACCGCGTCGTCGTCGAACACCGTCGCCGTCGGACCCTCGGTGCGCAAGATCGCTGTGCCGTTCCCCCCGGTCGTCCCGGTCCCGGACAGGTTCGCCACCCGGTCGGCGAAACTCCGGGTCGACGACCACTCCTCCCGAACGAGGTGGAGGGCCGCCACGTTGAGGTCGAACGCCGTGGACCCGGCGATCAGGAGGTCGTCCGCCCCTTGCCCGCCGATCAGGTCCGCCCCCCGCCCGCCGATCAGGATGTCGCGGCCGTTCCCCCCCAGCAGCGTGTCGTTCCCGTCGCCGCCGACCAGGATGCTGTTTCCGTTCCCGGCCTTGATCCGGTCGTCCCCGGTGCCGCCGAACACGGTCAGCGGCACCGTCACTCCGCCCGCGACTTGCACGAAGTCGTTGCCGGCACCCGCGTACACCACGACCGCGGTCACCCCCACGTAGGTGGACTGCACCCCGTTCAACATCACCTTGATCTCCGGTGCCCCGCCGCCCGGATTCACCTTGATGTCATCGTCCCCGCCGGTCCCGACGATCAGCAACACACCGCCCGGCAGGAGGGTGACGCCGGAAGGCGCGCCGACCGTCACCACGTGCGTCGCCGCGCTCGCCCCGCCGTCCTTGTCCGTGACCGTGAGCGTGTACGTGTAAGTGCCGGGTTCCGACGGCGTGTAGGTCAGGGCCAGGCCGGTCGTCGCGATGCCGGTGAGATCGACCGGCGAGCCGTCCCGCAGGACCGCCCAGCGGTAGGTGAAGCCCGCGGCCGTGTCCGCCGAACTGGGATCGAACACGCTGACCACTTGCACCGGAACGCCGACACCGACTTGCCCGGTGGTCAGGCCGGATACGATCGCCGACGGCGCGACGTTCCCGACCGCGATCGTGCGCGTCGCCACCGCGCTGCTCGCGCCGTCCTTGTCCGTGGCGGCGAGGGTAACCCGGTAGACGCCGTCGTCGTTCGGGTTCAGGGCGAAGGTCGGGCCGGTGTCGGCGGCGTAGGGGGAGAAGGTGGCCCCGCCGTCACGGCTGCGGGTGACGGTCCAGGCGTACGCGAACCCGGTGGACTGGTCGACCGCCCCCGCGTCCGCGGCCGAGCCGGTCAGCAGGACCGCCGTGCCTTCGGTGCCGGTGGTCGCGCCGCTGATCGAGGCGGCAGGCGGGGCGTTCGCGACCGCGATCGTCTGTTCGGTCGTCGTCGATCCGCCGTCCTCGTCGGATACGGTCAGGACGATGCGGTAGCTGCCGTTGTCGGTCGGCGTGAACGACCAACTGGCCCCGCTGCCGGTGTCGAACGGGGTGGCGGCCCCGTCCTTGAACACCGCCCAGGCGAAGCTCAGCGTGTCGTTCGACCCGGCCGGGTCCGTTGCCGACCCGATGACCGTGATCACCGTGCCTTCGACCCGCGGGGCGCTCACGGAGTCGATCGTCGGGACCGGGTTGGCGTTCGTGACGTTCACCGTCGCGCTGCTGACGCTCTTCGAACCGCTCGCGTCGGTGACCTGCAAGCGGAGCGTCGCGGTCGCACCGGGGAAGCCGTCGAGCCCCGCGGCCGAGAACGTCGGGTTCGCGGTGAAGGCGTCGTCGAAGCCGTCGCCGTCGTAGTCCCAGGCGTAGGACAGCGTACTCGCGGACTGATCCGGGTCGCTGCTGGCGGAGCCGTCGAGCGTGACGGAACTGCCTTCCGCGACGGTGTATGGCCCGCCGGCGTTGGCGGTCGGCGGGGAGTTGATCGAGATGACCGCCAACACCACATCGTTGCCGGTCCCCCCCTGGTAGCTGATCTGATACGTGATGCTCCCGATCTTAACAGTCGCCCCCTCCGGCAGGCCGGAGAACGTGCCGACGACCGAGTTGATGCCCCGGTTGTCGATGATCGTGAACGTGTCGTTCAGGTGCGGTGAGAAGCCGTTGGTGAGGACGATGGACAGAGTCCCGGCCAGGCTGACGTTCCCGTTCACGACGATCTGACCGTACCCGGTGCCCGGCGTCAGCCCGCCGATCAACTCCGTCAAGCTGCCCGTGGCGGTCTGGGTGTAGTTGGTGACGGGTGGCGGCGGAGTGGGCGAGGGCTGCGACGTCACCTGACCGGAGTTGACGATGGCGGTCGATACCGGCCCGCTGTAGTTGCCGGTGATCGTGCCAGAACTACTGCCGCCGCTCGTGGTCGTCGTGACCTGCACGAGGCCGCAATCGATGTTGAGCGACCCTTGCTCGACCTGCACGCTGCCACTGTTGTAAAGCTGCATGTGCAGGTGCGTGGTGGTGGCGGTGGTCTTTCGGAAGAGGCCTCGGTTGTCAAAGATGGGACAGTTGTTATCGGCGCTGCCGAAGTGCCCTCCCGCACGGTCCTCGAACGTCGCCCCCGACAGGTTGGTGAAGCGACTGTCGGCACCATAGAAGTTCACCGATCCGCCGGACCAGACGACGTGGCCGGCGTTCTCCACCCGGGCACCGTTTCGGATCGCGACGGCCGAGCCGACCGCCTCCGCCATCGTGCCCGCCGCGATTTTCAAGGTGACGTGGTCGAAGGCCGCGTTGCTCTGCAGGTACAGCCCGCCCGCCGCGACCAGCTCCACCCCGTCGCCCACACCCCGCACCGTCGCGGGGATGGCGGAGTCGTACGACTGCTCCAGACTCGTCCGGCCCGTCACCGTGAGGCTCTCGTCGGTGACGAGGGTGCCGCCGCCGCT
>JANNQE010000374.1:0-11815 GCA_031441625.1 Planctomycetia bacterium | reverse complement strand
CGCGGGAACGACGACGACCGCCCGCCGACCCGTCGTCGTTCCCGCGACGACGACAGCCCGCCGGCACGCTCCCGCAGCCGGTACGACGACGACCCGCCGAAATCCGGCGGGGGGCTGAAGTGGGTGCTCATCAGTTTCGCCATCTTCGGCCTGCTGGTGTGCGGCGGGTGCGTCGGGCTGGTGGTGTGGTTCTCGAACGCCAAGGAGTCGTTCAACGGCCCGTGGTCGGACCACTCGGCCGGGGATGGCGGGGTGGTGACGGCGTCGTTCCCCAAGCCGCCGAAGCCCAAATACCTTGGCGTGCCGAGCAGCACCGACGGGCAGGTGATCGGGTACGACAACGCCACCGACGGGGGCGGCGGGTTGGACGCCATCCTGGCCGTCGGCTACTTCGACTTCCCGGCCGGCACCGACCCGCTGGCCGCGCCGTTCAACGACATCCGCCAGGCGATCGAGGAGGAATTTCAGGTGGCGCCGTTCGTGAAGGCGGACATCGCCGGCGACCGGAAGACGACGGTCGGCGGGTATCCGGCGCGGGAGGTGACGTACTCGAAGGAGGACGGCGGGTACACGCTGCAGGTGGTCAACGTGACGAGCGGGCGGGGGAACGGCCCGGTGCGGGCGGTGGTGGTGTTCGGCGGGGGCATGCACATCACCGACGCCGACAAGCAAAAGTTCCTCAACTCGGTGAAGATCGGCGGCAAGAAGTGACACCACCGGCGAACGGCACGACGTGAGTCCGCCGGTTTCAGGTGAACCGCGGGTGTCAACCCGTGGGTGACTCGACACTTGTACTGTCCGCGAACGGACGAGCGCGCCGCCGAGTCGGGGGGAAATTTGAAGTGTTCTGCTCGCACCGCGAGCGGGTTCGAGTGTTCACCCCGCTGATCCTGCTCGCGGTGATGGCGATGTGCCAACTCTACATGGCCAGCACTTGCGGGGCGATGATCCGGCGTATGAGAAGCGGAACACCTCTCGGCGAGGCGGGCACCTGGGTGTTCTTTCACCCTGGAAAAGTGTCGCTCTGGATCGGCATCGTTTGGCTGTGTCTTCCACTCTTGCTCCATGTCGCCTTCGTCGTCGGATTTCTCTGTGTGTTCCGATTGGATAAGTTCGAGTGGTACAATTGGGTCCTTGAGGTTGTCATCCTCCTCATCTTGGTGGTGTCCTTTGCGTGGGCGGTGATCTGCGTCAGGAGAGCCCGCTCTGTGTTCTTCTCACTTCCACCGCCTGCCGCGCAAATCGTACCTTCACCGGCTCCGTGGGTGTCGGGACGCTATTCATGACTACACTCGCATGGACGCAGTGCGACGAACGCCAGCACGCACACCCCCAACCCGATCAGTCCGACCACCAGCCCGAGCGCGATGCGGTTCATGACACGTCTCCGGAGTCCGACAACAGTGTACCGCGGCGGGCATTGAAGTGCTCTGCTCGCTCCGCGAGCGGTCTTGTTTGAACCCGCTCGCGGAGCGAGTGGACCACTTCCCATAAAATGCCCTCATGCTCCCCCGCTTCCTCGACAGCCTCGCCCCCCGCCCCGGCGGGCGGATCGAGTTGGCCGCCGAATCCATCGTCGTCGCCATCCGCTGGTTCGGGCTCGTGGTCGGCGTGCTGGTGGCCTACTTCAACGGCACCACCAATCCGGTCCCTCTCACCCTCCTCCTGTTGCTCGGGCTGGCGTACACCGCCACCGACACCGCCTTCTTCCTGGCCGGGCGGGTGTTCCTGCGGGACTGGCCGGCGGTGGTGGCCGCCCTCGAGGTGCTGTTCATCGGCCTGCTCTGCTACTTCGAGCACGGCCTGAACAGCCCGTTCCGCTTCTACTACCTGCTGGCCATCATCTGCGGGGCGTTCCGCCACCCGCCGGGCGTGACCGCGCTCACGTGCGTGCTGGCGGTGCTCAGCTACGGGTCGCTGCTGTACTTTCCGCCGATCGAGCAGCGCGACTGGAGGACGCTGCTGTTCACCCTGGTGGTGCTGGTGTGGGTGAGCGCGGCGGCGGCGGCGCTGGGGCGGTTGCTGAAGCGGGCGGCGGCGGACATGGCGGAACTGAACGCCGAACTGACCGCCAACAAGGAGCAGTTGGAATCGCGCATCGTCGAGCGGACCCGCGAGTTGGAGGAGAGTCAGGCGCAGGTGCTGCACCAGGAGAAGATGGCCGGGTTCGGCCTGCTCGCAGCGGGCATCGCGCACGAGGTGGGCAACCCGCTCGCCGCCATCTCGGGCGTGGTGCAGATGCTCGACCGCCGCGACCTCGACCCGTACACCCGCGAGAAGCTGGCGCTCGTTCACACCCAACTGGCCCGCATCCAGGTGATTTTACGCGAGCTGGTCACGTTCAGCCGGCCGGCGTCGGACGCGCGGGGCAAGGTGAGCGTGCGGGACGTGGTGGACGAGGCACTCGGCATCGCCAAGTATTACCGCGGGGGGAAGAACCGCCAGACCGTCGCCGACATCCCGGCGGATTTGCCGCCGCTGGTGGGCGTGCGGGATCAGTTCGTGCAGGTGGTGTTCAACCTGGTGTTGAACGCCATCGACGCGACGGACAAGGGCGGCACGATCCGCGTGACGGCATCGGCGGAAGCGGGCCGCGTGGTGCTGACGGTCGCCGACGACGGCGTGGGCATCCCGGCGGACGTGCTCCCGCGGCTGTTCCGCCCGTACTTCACCACCAAGAAGCACGGCACCGGGCTGGGGCTGTTCGTGCTGCGGCGGATCGTCGAGGCGCACGGCGGGCGGGTGGGCGTGGAATCAGTCGTGGGCGAAGGCACGACCTTCCGCGTGGAGTTGCCCGTCGAGAAGGAATACGGTTCACAGCCGAGAGAACGGAGAAAAGTAATGTTCACCGCCGAGGGCACATGAGGGCACGAGAGGGAGCAGGGGAGAAGACAGCACCTCACGCAGAGGCGCAGAGGCGCAGAGGGGATGAAGGCGGAGTGTCAACTGCCTCTGGATTAACCCCTGACTTCTCTGCGACTCTGCGTGAGACAATCTCTTCCACTCTCGTGCCCTCTTGTGCCCTCGGCGGTGAAATCTCTGAGGCCATTCGACATGTCTGTTCGCGTCACCCCGCCGCCGGTCGTCGCCTCCGTGCTGGTGGTGGACGACGAGCCGGTCATCCGCGACACCCTGGGGGAGTTCCTCCAGGGTGAGGGGTACGCCGTCACGCGGTGCGGCACCGGCGAGGAGGCCGTCGAGGTGGCCGCGAAGCACAAGTTCGACGTGGCCGTGTGCGACGTGAACCTGCCCGGCATGGACGGCATGGACGTGATGGCCCGCCTCGCGTCCGTCAGCCCGGAGACGTTCGTGCTGCTGGTGACGGCGTATGCCACGGTCGAAACCGCGGTGCAGGCGTTCCAGAAGGGGGCGAGCGACTACCTCATCAAGCCCGTGCTGCTCGACGACCTGAGCGTCAAGATCAAGCGGTTGCTGCACCAGCGGGACTTGCACCGCGAGAACCAGTGGCTGCGGCGGGAGCTGAACCGCGAGGCCGAGCAGACCGACTTCGTGGTGGGCACGAGCGTGGCCATGAAGCAGGTGCTCGCACTCGCCCGGCGGGTGGCCCCCACGCCGAGTACGCTGCTCATCCTGGGCGAGAGCGGCACCGGCAAGGACGTGCTCGCCCGCACGGTGCATCGGTACGCCCAGGCCGCCAAACCGACCGACGGGCGGTTCGTGGCGATCAACTGCGCCGCCATCCCCGGCGACTTGCTGGAGAGCCAACTGTTCGGCCACCGCAAGGGGTCGTTCACCGGGGCCGACCGCGACGCCCCCGGCGTGTTCGCCCACGCCGGCAGCGGCACCGTGTTCCTCGACGAGATCGGCGACTTGCCGCTCGGCACGCAAGCCAAGTTGCTCCGCGCGATCGAACAAAAAGAAGTGCTGCCGGTCGGGGCGAGCGAGCCGATCAAGGTGAGCGCCCGCATCGTGGCGGCGACGAACAAAGACCTGGAAACCGAGGCGAAGGCCGGGCGGTTCCGGCAGGACTTGTTCTTCCGGCTGAACGTGGTGTCGGTCACGCTGCCGCCGCTGCGGGAACGGCGTGCCGACTTGCCCGACTTGATCGCGTTCCTGCTCGGCAAGCACGCCCGCGCCGCCGGCAAGCCGTTCAACGGCCTGAGCCACGAGGCGATGCGGCTGGTGCAGGGGTACTGCTGGCCGGGCAACGTGCGGGAACTCGACAACGCGCTGCAACGAGCGGTGATTTTGGGTGAGCCGCCGCTGGTGCAACCCCTCGACTTGCCGCCGGCCGTGTTCCCGCCGCCGGACGACCCGTTCGCCGTGGACGACTTGCGACTGGCCGTCGCCCGCTTCGAGAAGCTGCACATCGCCCGCACTCTGGAGCAGACGCCCGACAAGCGCGAGGCCGCCAAGCGTCTGAACATCGGGCTGAGCTCGCTGTATCGCAAGCTGGAAGAGGGCGAGGCCCAGTAGGGTGGGGCCGTGCGGACCCACCCGACCGACTGTGGTCAGTTCCACTCGAACCGTCCGTTCCACACCTCGTCCTTCCCACTCCAGGTGAAGATGTCCGCCCCGTTCGACCCGTCGTGGTCGCAGACGTGCAACACCCGGTCCGCTTCGTTCCGTTGTTGCACGTCGTTCGCCAGCGAGTAAACGAGGCCCACCCGCTTGCCGTCCGGCGACCACCGGGCCGAGTGGACGAACAGCTTCTTGCCGTTCAACTTCTCCCCGGCCAGCGCCTTCGGCACGATGTCGGCCTTCTCCCCGGTGACCGCGTCGAACGCCAGCAGCGCACACTCCCCGGTGGCCGAGAAGAACCAGCGGTGCAAAACGGTGCGGCCGTCCGCGGCCAAGTCGAGTTCCGGAAGCGACCGTTCGTACCGGGCCGGCTTCAGCTTGTCCACCGTCTTGCCGTCGGCCGACACCCGGCGGAGCGGCCAGGCGTTGACCTCCCGCATCTCCGGCCCGCCCCCCAGCACCGTCACCAGGCCGCCGTCCGCCGTCCCGCCCACCGGCTGGTGGTGTTCGGGCAGGGCCGCGGCCGTCGTCTTGCCGGTGACGGGGTCGAGCGCCAGGTACTTCCGCTGGGCGGTCCACCCCTGCTTCCGGTCGGCGTTGGTGGCCCAGCAGCCGACGAACGCCTGTTTCCCGTCCCGCGCCCACACCACGCGGTCGGCGGGGAGCTGTTCCCCGCCGACATCGATCACCTCGCCTTTCGGGTCGTCCGCCGAGCGGATCAGCCGCAGTTCGTAGGTGTGATTCCCACCCCGTTCGGCGGTCTTCCGATACCACGTCACCATCACGGCGAGCGGGAACCCGCCCTTCGGGGACGGGAACGCCTGCACCTGTGCCACCGATTCCCCCAACCGCTCCTCCTTCAGCCGGTCGTACACGTCGAACTTGTGCACCTCCTTACCGTCCGGGGTGAGCAGAAAGAGCGTGCCGCCCCGCGTGACGGCGATCATCCCGCCAGCCGGCTTCAGACTCTTCGGCACCGGGGCGGCGGACGCCGGCGGCGACGGCCACGAGGTCAAGCCCAGGCCGGTCAGGGCGGCCGTCGCCAGTAGCAGTGCCACCACCGCCGGCGCCTTCAGTTTGTTGAGAAGTAGCATCGACATCACTCCGCGGGCCAGGGATCGGACGGTTTCGGATGTCGATCCGCTGACCACGGCCTCCGCCGTGCTCGCCGCCAGTGCCGCCGTTACCACCGCTGCCACCGTCGGACGCAACCGCTCGCCCAGCCGCTTGCGGGCATCGGCCAGCCGGCTGCTCAGCGTGCCCTCGGCGATGCCGAGCTGCTTCGCCGCGTCCCTCCGTGAACGCCCCTCCAACTCGCACAGCACCACCGCCGCCCGCAGGTGTTCGGGCAGTGCGGCGATGGCGTCATCGAGCTTTCGCAACTCGTCGTCGTCGGGAATGACGGGATCCGGTGCGGGCGGGTCGGGCAGCGTGGGTGAAGCGACTTCACGACGGCGGCGGGCGGACAGCATGGCGCGGGCCTTCGAGGCGGTGCGGTACGCCACCCCGTGCAGCCACACCGCCACCTGTTCGCGCGGGCGGACTGTGTCGGCCTTCCGCGCCAGCACCAGAAACGCCGCTTGAAAGGCGTCCTCGGCCAGGTGCGAATCGGGGCACACCCGCCTGCACACGGCCAGCACCGTCGGCCCCAACCGCCGGACGAGTGCGGCGAAGGCGTCGGCGTCGTGGGCCTGCACGAACCGGCCGAGCAGTTGCCCGTCGGTGGCGTCGTCCAGGCGGTTGAAGGCGGCGAGTACGGACATCGGCAGGCGTCTCGCGGGATCGACAGCAGTATTGCCGGCGGGCCGGCCGGCGCGTCGGGGAATTTGGGATTCTGGCGAGCCGCCGGGTGGCGATTCAACCACCCGGCGGCTCACGCCGCTCGGCTCGCCGACTCACGAACCGCGGAAAACGGTTGCACTTGCCCGCCCGTCGGGGTACTTTCACACTACTGCTGGTGTCGGCACCCACCCCTACTCTCCACGTCCGCCCGGAGCGGCCCTATGCTCGCGATCCCCGGTTTCGAGTCGAAAGACACGTGTGACGGCGTCACCCGCCGCGACCTGATGCGGGTCGGCGGGTCGGCCGTCCTCGGCCTCAGCCTAGCCAACCTGTTCGCCCTGCAAGGGTCGGCGACCGCGAACAACAAGGAATCGACGAGCGAGGGCAAGGGGTTCGGGAAGGCGAAGAGCGTCATCCTCATCTACCTGCAAGGCGGGCCGAGCCACCTCGACCTGTTCGACCCGAAGGACGACGTGCCGGCCGCGAACAAGAGCATCTTCAAGCCGATCCCGACGAAGACGCCGGGCCTCCAGTTCACCGAACTGCTGCCCAACCTGGCCAACGTGATGGACAAGGCCACGCTCATCCGCACGATGAGCTACACCCCGAACGGCCTGTTCAACCACACGGCCGCCATCTACCAGATGCACACGGGCTACACCACCGACAAGGTGTCCGCGTCCGGCCAACTGGAGCCGCCCAGCCCGAAGGACTTCCCCACCGTCGGCTCGAACATCGTCAAGTTCAAGCCGCCCACCGTGCCGATGCTGCCGTTCGTGATGATGCCCCGCCCGCTGCAAGAGAGCAACGTGGTGGGCAAGGGTGGGAGCGCCGGGTTCCTGGGCAAGGCCTACGACCCGTACCTGCTCTACCCGGCCGGCGACGACATGGACATGGCCAAGATGGACCGCGTGAAGGTGGACGACCTGCTCCTCCGCGACGAACTGAGCACCGCCCGCATGGAGCGCCGGGCGACGTTGCGTGAGACCGTGGCGAAGGGGATGCCGGACATCGAGCAGGCGGTCAGCAAGTACGACCTCGACTCGTACTACGGCAAGGCGCTCGGGCTGGTGCTGAGCGGGCGGGCGAAAGAGGCGTTCGACCTGAAGAAAGAGGACGACAAGCTCCGCGAGACGTACGGCAAGAACACGTTCGGCCAGTGCTGCCTGCTCGCCCGCCGGTTGGTGGAGGCGGGCACGCGGTTCGTGGAAGTGAACTGGCCGAAGGTGGCGAACAGCGACAACCACTCGTGGGACGTGCACACCGGCCTCAGCAAGCGGATGAAGGACCAGGCCGCCCCGATGCTCGACAAGGGGCTGTCGGCCCTGATCCAGGACCTGAGCGACCGCGGGATGCTCGACGACACGCTGGTGGTGTGCGTGGGCGAGTTCGGCCGCAGCCCGCGGCGGGGCGTCAGCACCAGCGGCAACCAGAACAGCGACGACGGCCGCGACCACTGGCCGTACTGCTACTCGGCGGTGATCGCCGGCGGCGGGGTGAAGAAGGGGTACGTCCACGGGAAGAGCGACAAGACCGGCAGCGCCCCGCTCGAAGGGGGTGTCCACCCGACCGAACTGCTGGCGACGGTGTACCACGCGGTCGGCATCAAGCCGGACACCATCGTGTACAACCACCTGAACCAGCCGCGGGAGTTGGTGAAGGGCGAAGCGGTGACGGCGATTTTGGGGTAATGGTGATTCCCCCTCTCCCCTTGTGGGAGAGGGGTCAGGGGTGGGGGAAAAATGGCTGACCAGTGGCGGAGTTTGATCACGTCCGAGCCGGGCAAACGCGGCGGGCGGCCGTGCATCCGCGGGATGCGAATCACGGTCGCCGACGTCCTCTCGTACCTCGCCGCCGGCATGACCAACGAAGAGATCCTGGACGACTTCCCTACCTGACGGCCGACGACATCCGCGCCTGCCTCGCCTATCCTTCGCCCTGAAAGGGCGAGTTCTGTCAGCCCAGGCCGAAGGCCTGGGTAGGAAGTTCACCAATCGCCCCCGCCCTGAAGGGGCGGATTCCAAAGGGAATCCGCCCCTTCAGGGCGGGGGTTTGTTGTGTCGCCGACCCAGGCCTCCGCTCGCCTTCGGCTCGCTACGACCTGGGCTGACGGAACCCGGCCCTTCAGGCCGGTTGGGGTCGCCCGCCCGCACTCGCCCGCCGGGGCGTACCATTCCCCCATGTCGTACCGCACGTTCAAGCGATTCCTCGGCGAGACGAACCTGGAGCGGAAGTGCCGCTGGCTGCTCGGCGTCGGCACCCTCGTGCTCATGATGACCAGCTTCATGGTGTTCGCCCGCCTGACCGAAGGGCTGGCCTACGAGCAGCCCCTGCACACCGGTCGCGCCGTCGTCGGCCCGGCCGTCGCCCGCCACCACACCCCCCGCGACCCCGACCTGGCCGCGGCGTTGGATGACCTGCAACGCCGCACCGAAGCCGACTGGCCCGAGCACCTGAAGGGGTACGCCTACGCCGTGCTGCCGGCCGACCCGACCGCCGCCGACCCGGACGACCGCGACGCCGTGCGGGAATTCGCCGAGTCGCCAAAGGTGGCGGACAAGCACGGCCGGCAGGCGGGGCAGGTCGTGTATTACGCCCGCGTGCGGGCCGAACCCGGGTGCGTGGACTGCCACCGCAGCCCGGAGCGGCTGGCCGCGTTCCTCGGCGGCGGGCCGGAGGCGACGGCCCGCGCGAGCGCCCTCGCCCGCCCGGAGTTGAACGCCGGCGACACGCTCGGCGTGGTGCGGGTGCGGATGTCGTCGGCTGCCATCGACGACGGCGTCGAGGCCAACCGCGCGTGGCTCATCGCCTTCGCCGTCGGCACCACCATCCTCATCCTGATCGGCACCTACGCCATCATCCGGTACGTGGTGGTGAAGCCGGTGAAGGTGCTGAAAGGGACGGCCGACGCCATCGCCGCCGGCGACCTGGCCGTGCGGAGCGACTTGCACACCGGCGACGAGTTCGAGGACCTGAGCCGGGCGTTCAACCGCATGTTGACGAACCTGCTACGGACGCAGGAGCGGAACCGCGGGCTGATCGCCGACATGGACACGAAGGTGGACGAACTGGCCCGCATCAACCTGGAACTGCACCGCACGAACGTGGTGAAGACCGAGTTCTTGTCCACCGTCAGCCACGAACTGCGGACCCCACTGAACAGCATCATCGGGTTCAGCGAGACGCTGCTGGGCGCGGACAACCTGACCGAGAAGCAGCACCGCTGGGTGGCGAACGTCCACGACAACGGCAAGCGGCTGCTCACGCTCATCAACGACGTGCTCGACTCGGCGAAGATGGAGAGCGGGAAGATGCGGGCGCGGGCGGGCGTGGTGGCCGTCGGCCAGTTGTGCGAGGAGTTGGGCACCACCTTCCGCCAGCAGGCCGAGAAGAAGGAGATCGAACTGGTGGTGCAGGTGCCGCCCGACACGCCCGACGTGCGGCAGGACGGGAACAAGCTGCGGCAGGTGGTGAGCAACCTGCTGTCGAACGCGGTCAAGTTCACCCCGGAGGGCGGGCGGGCGGGTGACGCTGCGGGCGGCGGTGGAGGGCGAATGGCTGGTCATCCAGGTGGCCGATACCGGCGTGGGCATCGCCCCGGAGCATCAGGAGATGGTGTTCCAGAAGTTCCGGCAGACGAGCAGCACGCTCACGCGGGAGCAGGGCGGCACCGGCTTGGGCCTGAGCATTGTGCGGGAACTGGCGAGGCTGTTGGGTGGCGACGTAGAGTTGAAGAGCGACGCCGGCCGCGGCAGCACGTTCACGGTGCGGGTGGCGGCCAAGCTGACCGACGACCCGCTCGCCGCGTTCAGCGGGGAGTAGGGACTGTCACCAACCCGCTGAGCGGGCGGGGCGGGCCGCCCGTGCGACCCGCCCGCGCTCGGCACCACCCGCCGGTCACTTCTTCTCCGGCTCCTTCGGCGGCACCGCCTTCACGTCGTCCTTCTTCTCGCCCGGCTCCTTCTTGTCGCCCGGCTTCGGGTCGTCCTTGCCGTAGTCGTCGGCCTTCCGCGTGCCGAGCAGCACCTCGATGGCCTGCTTGGCCAGCTTCTGCATGCTGTCGTCCGGCTGGGTGCCCTTGGGCGCGTCCTTCGGCACCGGCTTGACCGGCTTGGCGGCCAGCTTCTCCAGTTCGGGGATGGCGGTGTCGGCCGTCTTGCCGATCATCGCCAGCGTCTGGAGGGCGGTGTACTGGAGGACCGGCTCGTGCTCGTACCGGAGCGCGTCCGTCACCGCCTTCACCACCTTCTCGGCGGTCGCCCTGCCCTCGGGGCCGGGCGTTTCCCGCAGGGTCTTGAGCAGCCCGCCGCCGACGCCGATGGCTTGCAGGGCGAACAGCCGCACCTCGTCCGCCCGCGGGCCGTCCGGCTCGCCCACCAGCCGGGCCAGCTCCTTCATGTTGTCGCCGATCTTGCGCTCGTCGTACATCACCTGGAGGAGTAGGGACCACACGTAGATGCCGCGGTCCGCGCTGCCGCCGTACTTGTTCACCCTCGGGGCCTTGCTACTCCCGCTCTCGAACAGCACCACGTCGCCGAGCGTCTTCTGGATCTCTTTGGTCAGGTCGACGAAGTCGCCGGCGTTCTTGGCCACCGGCGGGCCGAGGGCGAGGAGCGATTTCACCGCCTCCATCCGCACCGTCACGCTGCGGTCCCGCAACTGGAAGTCCATGAGGGTGTCGATGGCCAGGCGGTTCGGCCCGATCACCGCGCCGTCCTTCTTCTTCGGATGGCCCTTGTCGTCGACCGGCTGGGCACCGACCAGGCTGAGCGCGATGGCCACCTCGCGGCGGGTCTCCCACGACGGGTCGAGGCAGACGTCCCGGAACGCGCTGACGCACCCGACGGCGTCCGGGCCGAACGACGCCAGCGACCGCACGCAATACATCTTGACGATGCTGTTCGTGGTCGGGGCCTTCAGTCGCGCCGTCAGGGTGGCGATGACCGGCTTCACGTCCTCCCGCATTTCGAACCCCATGCTGCTCATCACCGTGATGGCGGCGATCTGCACGCCGGGGTCGGGGTCGACGCGGATCACCTCGATGAGCGGCTTGACCGCCGGCTTGCGGGCGTCCGGCCCGAAGCTGGGGATGATCTTCACCGCCGTCTCGCGGACTTGGTCGTCCTTCTGGGCCGGCCCGGAGGGGTACTCCAACTCCTTCAGCCAGCCTTTCAGGTCCTTCCCGCCGACTCGCTCCGGGTACTTCGGCTCCGGTGCCGGCTTCGGGTCGACCGGCTCCGGTGCCGGCTTCGGGTCGGCCGGCTTCGGGTCGGCTGGCTTGGGCGGTTCGGGGTCGGCCGGCTTGGGCGGCTGCGGGGTGACGGGCGGTTGCCCGCCGCCGAGGGTGTCGGGCGGGGTGAAGGTGGGAGACGACGGCGGCACGAACGTCGACCCGCCGGTCGGCCGGGTGGGGCCGGGGAAGTTGGGGAACGGGATGAAGCCGCCTGTCGGCGGGGTGCCGGGGGTGGTGGGCGGTGTCGGGTCGGTCGGGGGGGTGGGCGTGGGGGGTTCGGTGGGTGTTGTCACCACGGGAGGGGGCACCAGGGCCACC
>JANNQE010000373.1:0-6313 GCA_031441625.1 Planctomycetia bacterium | reverse complement strand
AGTCGGCACCCCGCCCCCGCGTGTTCGCCACTTCACTCAAGCCCCGCCCGCCCCGCGGCCGATGTAAGCGAAGCAGACCACCCGCGGGCCGAAGGAGTCGGCCCACGTCTTCAGGAGGCTACGGATGGCGACCTCACGTTTCACCAAACGATTGTGGGCGGTGGCGGCGGCAATGGTCGGGCTGGGCGGGGCGGTCGTGGCCCAGGCACCCAAAGCGGAAACGGTGCTCGCCCGCCTGCCGGCGGTCGCCGGGGTGAACGTCGCCACCCCCACCGGGGCCGACGCCGCCGCGTGCAAGGTGGAAGTGCGGCAGTGGGAGGCGGGCAAAGACGGCGTGAAGGCGAAGGGCCTGATCGTGACGGACGCCGCCGGCCGCAAGCTGCGGCAGTTCATCGACACCACCGGCGGGGACAAGTTCAACATCCTGTCGTACTACCTGGACGGCGTGGAAGCCTTCCGCGAGGTGGACACGAACGGCAACGGCAAGCCGGACTCGTTCCGCTGGCTGGGCGTCAACGGCGGCAAGCAGGGGACCGACGCGAACGAGGACGGCGTCGTCGACCAGTGGGTGAGCATCTCGGCCGAAGAGGTGTGCCATGAGGTGTTCGCGGCGGTGGCGGCGAACAACGCCGCCCGCCTGCGGGCGGTGCTGGCCACCGACAAAGAGGTGAAGGCGCTCGGCCTGCCTCCGGCCGAGGAAGGGCGGCTGTTGAAGAAGCTGGCCTCCGCCGAGGGCAAGCTGGCGAAGGTGGCCGCCGACTTGAAGCCGACCGCGAAGGCGAAGCTGGTTCACGTCGAGATGGACGTGCCGCACACCACCCCGCGGGACGCGCTGGGCACGGCCGAAGACCTGGTGAAGCACCGCAACATCGGCCTGCTGGTGGACGCCACCGGCGACGGCAAGGACATGAAGTACATGTCGGCCGGCGAAATGGTGCAGGTCGGCCGGGTGTGGAAACTGGTGGACGGGCCGACCGCCGGGCTGACCAACGGGGGCGACGAGATCGCCGACGGCGGCGGGGTGACGGACATCCCCGACGAGATCAAGGACGCCGTCGCCCGCCTGGGCAAGGTGCCCCCGCCGAAGGACGCGGCCGACATGCCGCGGTACCACCTGGCGCGGGCCGTGGTGCTGGAGGAGTGCGTGGCCGGCACCAAAGGGGTGGTGCAGCAGCCGTGGCTGAAGCAGATGGTGGACGCCTACGCCGCCGGCATCGAGGCGGCCCCGGACAACGCGAACGCGGTCAAGCGGCTGAAGGACTGGAACGACACCGTTCAGAAGGGCGGGGCGGACGACATGAAGGCGTACACGGCGTACCGCTTCGGCGGGGTCGAGTACGCGGTGAAGCTGAAGGAGGCCGGCACCGACCCGGCCAAGATGCAGGCGGCGCAGACGTGGCGGCGGGACAACCTGGAAGGGTTCGTGAAGGCGCACCCGACCGCGGCCGACGCGCCCGAAGCGGTCATGCAACTGGCCATTGCCGCCGAGTTCGACCCGAAGGGGGAGAAGGTGGCCACCGCCTGGTACGAGCGGGTCATCAAGGAGTTCGCCGGCCACCCGCACGCGGCCAAGGCGCAAGGGGCGATCAAGCGGCTGAAGTGCGAGGGGCAGCCGTTCGAGCTGAGCGGGCAGACGCTCGACGGGCAGGCGTTCACCGAGAAGTCGCTCGCCGGCAAGCCCGCCGTGGTGCTCTGGTGGGCCAGTTGGGGCAGCAGTTCGGCGGACGAGCTGAAGAACCTCGCCGCTCTGGAAAAGGCGTTCGCCGCCAAGGGGCTGACGGTGGTGACAGTGATCCTCGACGACGAGAACACGAAGGCGACGGCCGCCGCGCTGGTGAAGGCGGCCGGGGTGGGCGGGTTCCACCTGTTCGCGGCCGGCGGGCTGGACCGCTCGCCGCTGGCCGCCGCCTACGGCATCCACGGCATCCCGCACGTGTTCACCGTCGGCAAGGACGGCAAGGTGTTTGATCGCGCCGCCACCTACGGGTCGGGGCTGAAGGACGAGGTGGAGAAGCTGCTGAAGTGACCCGCCTGGAGCCGGGAACGCCCTGACCGCGTGCAACCCCTTTCGGGGCTGCACGCGGTCACGGCGTTCCCGGTTCCCAGGGTCACTGGCCGAAGTTGAAGTGGAGCACGTCGGGCATGAGCACCTTCACCGCCACGAACACCAGCACGATGACGGTCAGGGCGGCGGCGATGAACCCGACCAGGCCGAACGCCGGCTGCTTCCGCTCGGGCAGCGCGGCCGTCGTCCAACTGGCGCTCATGGCGGCGGCGTGCGTCGGCTTCGGCTGCGGCTCGTAGGCCGGGGTGAGCGGCACCTCGTCGCCCTGCGCGGGCTGCGGGGCCGGCCACGCGCGGTTCTGCACGGCGGCGCGGCCGGGCATCGGTCGCGGGGGCGGGGCCGGCTGCGGGAACGACGCCGGCGGGGGCGGGGCGGCCACGGCGGCGCGACCGGGCATCGGGGCGGAGAACGGGTTGCCCTGGGTGGCACCGCTCCGGCCGGGCACCGGGCGGGGCTGACCGGGGGTGGGCGTGTGCGGGGGCATGGGGGCGTTGCGGCTGCCGCCGACCGCGCCGCCGGGGCGGACGGCCGACCCGTTGCCGCGACCGGGCAGCCCGGCCAGCCGGTGCGCCGAGCCGACGGCCGGCGGGGTCTCGACCGACGCCGCCGTGCTGCCGGCGGCCAGGTACGGCTCCAGCGCTTCGGTCACTTCGTCCATCCCGCTGAAGCGGTCGTCCGGCTTCTTGGCCATCAGCCGACTGACCACCGCCGCCAGCCCGTCCGGGCAGTCCGGGGCGAACTCGCGGACGGCCGGCGGGTCCTTCGTCTGGTGGGCCATCATCTTCTCGACGGCGCTCCCCTCCGGGAACGGCACCCGCCCGGTCAGGCAGAAGTAGAGGGTGCAGCCGAGGCTGTACTGGTCGCCGGCCGGGGTGCGGTTGGTCGGGTCCATCACGCTCTCCGGGCTGGAGCAGTCCAGCCCGCTGGTGAGCGTGTTCGCCGTGCTCATCGTGTCCACCAGGCTCTCGCCGTCGTTCTCCACCAGCAGCGAGCCGATGCCGAAGTCGAGCAGGCGGGCCTGGCCGTCCGACCCGAGCATGACGTTCGACGGCTTGAGCAGGCCGTGGAAGATGCTGTTCTGGTGGGCGGTGTACATGCCCTGCGCGATTTGCGCGCCGACCTCGGCCACCTGCGCCGCCGGCAGACGCCCGTTCTGCTGGACGACCGCCTCCAGCGTGTGCCCTTCGGCCAGCGGCCAGGCCAGGTAGTGCAGCCCGCCGGCCGTGCCCACGTCCACGAACGGCACCACCGCCGGGTGGCTGAACTGGCCGAAGCTCCGCACCTGGCGGCGGGCCAGACGCACGTTCCACATGCTCCGCCGCGGCAGCACCTTCACCGCGTACAGGCCCTCGTCGTTCTTGCTGCTCGCCTTGAACACCTGCCCCATGCTCCCCTGCCCGATGGCGTCGAGCAGCACGTACGGCCCGAGCACCAGCCCGGCCGATTTGCCGCCCAGGATCCGCTCCGCCTGGAACGGGGTGAGCGTGCCCTGTTGCACCATGTAGTCGGCCAGGGCCGGGGCTTCCGCCCGCGGGTTCCGCTTCAGGAACTCGCTCACCAGGTGGTCGAGCTGGCCGCGGTCGATGAGCGCGCTGCGGCGGAGGTCCCACACGAACCACTCGCACGCGCCCAGGTCGTTGGCTACCATCGGGGGGTCATCCTTCGGGGGGTCGAATGCCGCGGGCTTCGGCCGTGCCCCATCGGGCGGGCCGGCTGTGCGGGTTGTACGGCGGAGTGAAAGCACGCAACCGTAGGACGGGCGGCGGCACAGTCAAACGCCCCGCCGCCGTTTTCGCCCCCCGCCGCAACCCGTATCTTGTCCGCTAACAGTGCGCAAAGCGGACCCCGTGCCCCCAGGCCTCACGGCCTGGGCTGTGGGAAGCGGCCCTTCGGGCCGCGTGCGTGCGCCCCTCCGAACCTCCTCCGCCCCGAAGGGGCGGTTCCCACAGCCCAGGCCGTGAGGCCTGGGATCTGTGGTTCACAAGTTCGCGGCGAAGACCGACGACAACCGAGACCTCTCATGCCTCCAAGCCCTTACGACAACTGCCCGTGCGGCAGCGGCAAGAAGTTCAAGTGGTGCTGCACCGGCTACTGGGACCAGATCGAGCGGGGGCTGGACCTGTACCAGCAGGGGCAGTTGGAAAACGCCCTGCGGGTGATGGACGCGCTCGCCAAGGGGCACCCGGACAAGCCGCAGGTGTGGGGGTACTACGCGCACATCCTGTTCCGCGAAGAGAAGATGGACGAGGCCGAGGAGAAGCTCCAGAAGGCGTTCGACCTGCAACCGAACTTCCCCATGGGGCACCTGCTCCGCGGCCTGTTCCGGCAATCCGAAGGCGAGGTGATCGGGGCGCTGCTGCTGTACCGCAAGGCGGCCGAGGCGTACCCGCCCGAGGCGCACGACCAGTTGTCGCAAGTGTACGAGATGATCGCCCGCAACGAGCTCATCCTGAACCGCCCGCTCGCCTGCCGGGTGGCCCTCGAACGGGCCGTGCACTTCACCCCCGGCGACGCGGAGATGCGGGAGCAGTACGAGAGCATGTTCGGCCCGGACGCGCGGATGCCCGAGTGCGTGAAGAAGAAGTACACCTTCCGCCCGACGGCCAAGCCGGTGACGGCGAGCGAGTCCGGCCGCTTCTCCGAAGCGAAGGCCGGGTTCGAGAAGCTGACGAAAGAGGTGCCGACCGACCCGGCCGCGTGGTTCAACCTGGGCCTCGTGCTGGCTTGGACGGGCGACCAGGGGCCGGCGGTGGAGGCGCTGAACAAGAGCGTGGAGTTGGAGTACGACGACGCCAAGGCGGAGGAAGCGGCGGCACTGGTCGAGGTGCTGCGGTGCGGGCAGGGGATGGAGGCGGACGGCGACTACGCCGAGCACCGCTACTACTTCGAGATCCGCGACCCGCAGGCGGTCGTGCAACTGCTCCAGACGTGGGGGCAGGAGGGCCGCATGATGGCCCCGCAGTCGGACGAGAGCGGGCAGATGTTCAGCTGCATTCTGGTCGAGCCGCTGCCGAACATCGTCGAGACCGGCACGACGATGGCGAAGGTGACGGCCAACTTGCAGATCGTCGGGCGGATGATGCGGATCTGGCACGGCGAACGGGAGAACGCGCAGAAGGTCGCCGTGGAGGTGCGGGACCGCGTGAACATGGCCGTGGGCGAACCGAACGAGCAGACCGGCCCGGCGCAACTGGGCGAGATCACGCAGTCGGCGTTCGCCTACCCGGTGCAAGTGGGCGACGTGGCGCACACCCAACAGAAGATGCAGGACTACGCCGCCAACCACTACGAGAACACGTGGGCGCACCGCCCGCTCCGCTCCCTCGGCGGGGCCACCCCCATCGACGCCGCCGGCAGCAAGCTGATGCGGAAGCGGCTGCTCGGCGTCATCGCCTTCCTGGCCGACTGCACGCAGGCGTCCATGCCCCGCATGGCGAAGGGCGGGGAGGTGGTGGCCTTCGACCTGTACGACTTCAACCGCCTGCGGCACAAGCTGGGCGTCGAGAAGCAGGCCGCCGGCGAAGCGCCGCCGGAGTTGCTCGCCGCGGCGAAAGCGGCATCGGCCGGAGCACCGCTGCCGGTCAAGAAGGACTTCAGCGCGATGAGCGCCGCCGACCTCGCGGCGCTCAAGACGGACGATCAGTCCGCCGCCGAACTGGAAGACGCGATGAAGGCGGCGCTGAAACTCGACGCCCGTGAGTTGGCCGTGTCGTTCGCCAAGGCCGCCGTCAAGAAGCCGGCCGACGCCGCCAAGCCCGACCGCTATGCCCTCTACTTGGCGGTCATCTCCGCCGCCCTTTCGGAAGGCAATGCGAAGGACGCCCTGACCGCGACCGAAGCGGGGTTGGCCTACGACGCGGCGCACAACGGCGGCAAGCGGGCGAACGAGTTCGGCCTGCGGGCGGCCCAGCTTCAGGCGAAGACGGGCAACCCGGACGCCGCCGCCGCCGCCTTCGAGACGCTCATCGAACGCAACCCGGACGAGGCCAAGTTTTACGTGACCGCGGTGGAGACGATGCTGAGCGCGAAGCAGGCGGCGAAGGCGGAGGCGTTCGCCGAGAAGGGGATGGCGACCGCCGCCCGCACCGGCAACCGCGACCTGGAAGGGGCCTGCCGCGAGCTGAGCGAAGCCGCGAAGAAGATGAAGTGACGAACCCCGGTTCGCCGCGAGGCGGAGACGCGCGCGAGGGGTCGCGCTCGACACCCCCACGCCGCGGGCCCGGGGGATACACACACATACGTGCCCGG
>JANNQE010000372.1:0-6723 GCA_031441625.1 Planctomycetia bacterium | reverse complement strand
GACGATGCAGTTCTGTGACTTGCCGAATAGGTGCGGCTCGGTCGGAAGTGGCCGACCGGATTCAAGCGCGTGCTGGCGGTAGTTGAGCGCAACACCAAACCCTTTGCCGGGCCGCGGCACGGGCGCACCGAGTTGGAGCCTTTTCGGCACTCACGGCATCGCCGGGTCTTTCTTCTTCGGCTCGAGGAGCAGGTTCGGCGTCACCTTGGCGAACTTGGCGGTGTCGGCGGCGCTCAGCAACTCGAAGCACAGTTGGTAGTTCAGGTTCTTGTCGAACTGCATTTCCACCTTGGGGGCCTTCTCCTTCGCGGCGGTCTTCTTCTCCACCCGCTCCTTGAGCGCGTTCGCCAGGGGGATGATGTCCTTGGGCAGCGGTTCCGGGTTGGGCGCTTTCGTGGTGGTCAGTTCGATGGTGCCGACCCGCCCGCCGGCGTCCGCCGTCACGCGGATGGTGAAGTTGTCCTCCGGCTCATCAATGATGGGCGTCTGTGCCGGTTCGCCCTGATCCCCCGATTTCGGCAGGGAGAGCGACAACTGGCCCTCGACCCGGTCGACCGTCAGGTCGAAGCAGTACAGGCCGAAGGCGAGCAACTGGAAGGCCATGTCCAGCATGGGGATGACGGGCACCCGTGCGACGATGGGGTGGTTGTCCCCCCGGTGGCGGCCCTTGCGGGTGGAACGAGACATGACGGCAACCCTCGGTTCGTGGAGCGGTCAGCGGGGGGTGACCCCGGCCACGTAGGCGCGAAGCTGGATGTCGGTGAAGCCCACCTCGCGGGTGGCCTGCATCACCTTGAACACGTCCTCGAACTTGCTGTCCTTGTGCGCCCGCAGCACGATCAGCGAGAGTTGCTTGCCGGTCGACTTCTGGTCGGCGTCGAACTTGGCCTTCAGCTTGTCCCGCACCTGGATGTCGGAGGTGTACTCGGTGGTGTTGTACCCCTCGAACACCGTGTACCGGAGTTTGGAGGCGCGGGCGTTCCGCTGCTTCTCCTCCTCGCTCTGGGGCGGGGCCGGGTACATGTTGATGATGACGATCTTGTTGTAGTCCTTCGTCAGGGACCGCGCGATGGACGCCTGCGGCAGCACCACGCTCTGGTCCCGCTGCTCGTTGTCGATGCGGGCGACGGCGAGGAAGAACATGACCAACTGCAAGACGAGGTCGAGCAGGGCGGTCAGGTCGGGTTCTTCTGGCTCTTCGGCCGGGGCGGACATGGTTGAGCCTCACGGGGAGGTGCCGCCTGCCGGGCGGCACGCCGGGGTTAGGGTGGATCGCTCTCGCCGAGAGCGACATCGGGAACCGACTCTCGGCGAGAGTCGGCCACCCTACCGCGGGGCGGCCGGCGGCGGCTGGGTGGCCACGCCGGGGGTGGACGGCGTCGGCCCGGCCTTCTTCGAGTTGTGATACATCTGCGTCAGCAGGTCGTCGGCCACGTGCCCGACGTCCATCGTCACCTGCGTGATGCGGTTGCGGAAGAAGGTGTTCAGGGCGATGGCCGGGACGGCGATCATGACCCCGATGAGGGTCACGCACAGGGCGTGCGAGATGCCCGACGTGAGGCCCTCCTTACTGCCCGACGCGCCGAGTGCGAGGAACGCCTCGATCATCCCCCACACGGTGCCCACCAGCCCGAGGAGCGGCCCGAGCGTGCCGATGACGGCGATGTAGTTGTTCCACCGGTCCTTGCTCCCCTTGATGGCGTCGAGCGTGTTGGCGGCGGCCTCGCGGGCGTCTTCCAGTCCGTACTGCAACCGGCCCATGCCGGCGGTCAGCACCCGGCCGAGGTACGAGTTGTCCTCCTTGGCCATGTCGAAGGCCTCTTTGAACTTCCGCTTGTTCACCGTGTCGGTGAAGTCGTCCACGAACCCGGCGGGGATGGCCGTCGAGCCGCGGAGGTCGAGCAGCAGCCACACCACCAGCCCGAGGAGCATGAGCGAGGTGGGGGCGAGGATGCACCAGAAGAACTTGACCGACTTGATGATGTGCAAGAGCATCTCGCCGATGCCGATCTCCTGGTCCGACTTCGCCGCTTCCGGCCTGGCCGCTTCCTGCGCGAGGGCGGTGGACTGCGAGAGCGCCATCACGATCACGGCCGCCGCCAGGCACACCGCCCAGCGGACGGCGGGGGACGACCCACGAAGGGAGGAGAGCATTGGATGTCCTGGGAGATACCGACCACGGGAGCGATGGGAGACAACTGATTCTGTTACAGAGAACGTCATGCGGTCGGCCACGTCAAGCGGAAAATCGGCGAAATGGTCCCCACACGGCCGATTCGCGGGTTCCTTAGTTCTGAATACGGAGTCTGTCGCCGCGGGCCGTGAAAAGTTCCCCGTACAATTGCCGTGTCCCGCGATTCGCCCCCCGGTCGTCCGGAAGTCCACCACCCGGAGTTTGGCCCGCATGTCCGTCGCCCCCCCGACCGCCCGCGCCGCCCTGCCGGTGGTGTCGTCCGGCCCGGCCGTCGATTACGAACTGCTGCTCGACTGCGTCCACTGCGGCCTGTGTACCGCCGCCTGCCCGACCTATGTGGAAACGGGCAACGAGGCCGACTCCCCCCGCGGGCGGATTTACCTGATGCGGCAGGTGATCGACGGCAAGCTCGAACTCGACGACACGGTGAAAGGGCACATGGACTTGTGCCTGAACTGCCGGGCGTGCGAGACCGCCTGCCCGAGCGGGGTGCAGTACGGCAAGCTGATCGAGCCGTTCCGCGAGCACATGGAGCACGCCGAGCCGGGGCGGTCGGTGGGGGGCCTGAGCGGGTTGCAGCGGTGGATGATGAACACCATTTTCCCGAGCCGCGTCCGCACCCGCCTGGCCCTCATCCCCGCCCGCCTCTCCCAGTGGACCGGCATCGACTGGCTGATGCGGAAGTCGGGCGTGCTGAACCTGCTGCCGAAGTCGGTGCGGACGATGCACGGCATGCTCCCCCCGCTGAAGATGCACTACGGGCGACTGCCGGAGGTACTCCCCGCCATCGGGCCGAAGCGGGCGAAGGTGGGGTTGTTCCTCGGGTGCGTGGCCGACGGGGTGTACCCACAGACGACCTACGCGACTGCTAAAGTGCTGCAAGCGAACGGGTGCGAGGTGTGGATCCCGAAGGCGCAAGGCTGTTGCGGGGCACTCCACTACCACACCGCCCAGGAGGACAAAGCCCGCGACCTGGCCGCGGCCAACGGCAAAGTCTTCGGCGTGAATGGCCCGAAGTGGCAGGAACTGGACGCGATCATCACGAACGCCGCCGGGTGCGGGGCGATGCTGAAGGACTACGGGCACATCACCCACGGGCGGGTGGGGCACGACGAAGCCGCCGCCTTCGCCGCGAAGGTGAAGGACATCCACGAGTTCCTGTACGCCCTCGGGCCGGTGAAGCCGACACACCCGCTGAACATCAAGGCGACCTACCACGACGCCTGTCACCTGCGGCACGCCCAACAGATTCAGAAGCCGCCGCGGGCGCTGCTGGAAATGATCCCCGGCCTGGAACTGGTGCCACTGAACGAGACCGAACTGTGCTGCGGGGCGGCCGGCAGTTACAACCTGACGCAGCCCGAGATGGCCACGAAGCTGGGCGACCGCAAGGCCGACAACATCGTGGCGACCGGGGCGAAGGCGGTGTTCACCGGCAACGTCGGCTGCCTGATGCAGGTGCAGCGGCACCTGGCGAAGGCCGGCCACCCCCTCTGGGTCGCACACCCGGTGGACGCCCTGTGGGCGAGCTACTCCGGCGAACTGCCGAGCGAATTGCGTTAACCACTCCATCGGAGGCGACCCGTGCCCACCGTCAGCTTCCGCGTCCACCTGCCCGACGACCTGGCGGCGTTCGTCACCGAGGCCGTCCGCGACGGCGTGTTCGAGTCGGCCGACCACCTGTTCGCCCACGCCGTCGCTGTCGTCCGCACGCAGACGGCACTCGGCCACACACCCGACCCCGCCCCGCCCGGCCCCGTCACCCCGCAACCCGTCGACCTGACCCGTCAGGCGTTCGATGGCCCGGCGTTCATGGCCAATTTGGTCGACAAGATCGAGCGCCGCAAAGATAGCGAGAAGAAGCCGCCCAAGTGACCCGTCTGGTGCGGCGACATCGAACGCGATACGCTCCAGCGAAATGAGGGAATGACATGACCGCATTGATGAACCCGCCGCTGACCCGTCCGGCTCCCCCGCCGGGGCCACCACCGCCTCGGCCGATTCGCTGGACACGCGAGCAATTCATTGAGATCGCGTCGCGGCCAGACATGCAAGACCGTCGATTAGAGTTAATCCGCGGCGTCATCTTGGAGCACGAGCCGATGAACAGCCCACACGCCGCAGGCGTTTCAAGGAGTCGTCGGCGGTTGCAACACGTGTTCGGGGACGAATGGGACGCACGTGCCCAACTCCCGCTCGACCTGAGCGCTGACACATTGCCCAAGCCTGACGTGTTCCTTGTCCCGTTTCGTGAAGACGAGTACGGCACCGCGCACCCGACGACCCAAAAGTGCGTTCTGGTGCTGGAGGTGGCTGACACGACGCTGCAATACGATCTGACCGTCAAGGCCGAGTTGTACGCCGTCGCGGGCGTGCCCGAGTATTGGGTGCTCGACCTGAACGCCCGCGTGCTGCACGTGCTGCGTGACCCCGGCACGGTGGCCGCGAACGGCACCACGTATCGCAGCCAACAACAGCTCGGCCCGGACGACTCCGTCTCCCCGCTCGCCGCCCCGGATCGCGCCGTCAAAGTTGCCGACCTGCTCCCCTGATGAGGAGTTCACGATGACCGCACTGTTGAACCCGCCCGTGGTGCGAACGAAAGTGCCACCCCTCCTTTGGACGGTGAAACAGTTCCACGACTTGGGCGACGCCGGCTACTTCGAGAACCGCCGCCCGTTCCTCATCGACGGCATCCTCTACGAGCAAGGTACAATGAACGGCCCTCACGCCACGGCGATGATGCTCGGCAACGAGGTGGTACGGCAAGTCTTCGGGAGCGGGTGGGTGGTCCGTGACCAGTTGCCACTTGTGTTCGGATTGCACACCGACCCGCGGCCCGATTTCGCAGTGGTGCGGGGGAAGGCACGCGATTTTCCTACGCACCCGACGATGGCCGAACTGGTGGTCGAAGTGTCGGACACGACGCTCGACCACGACCTGACAGAGAAGGCCGAGTTGTACGCCGTCGCCGGCATCCCCGAGTATTGGGTGCTCGACCTGAACGCCCGCGTGCTGCACGTGCTGCGCGACCCCAGCACGGTGGCCGCGAACGGCACCACGTATCGCAGCCAACAACAGCTCGGCCCGGACGACAGCGTGTCGCCCCTCGCCGCCCCGGATCGCGCCGTCAAAGTTGCCGACCTGCTCCCGTAACCGTCGAACACGGCATCTTCCCGCGGAATGATCGGTGAAGAGGGTGGTTACCCACTTTGCAACCGCCTGCCGCCCGCGAACAATACCGCCATGCGAATCCTGCACACCGCCGACTGGCACCTGAACGACCGCCTCGGCCGCATCGACCGTTCTGATGACCTCCGCGCCGCCGTCGAGCGGGTCGCCGACCACTGCCGCGAACACAAGGTCGATACCCTCGTCGTCGCCGGCGACCTGTTCAGCGAACTTGCCCGCCCGGACGCACTCCGGGAGAGCATCCGCCACTGGCAGGGCGTGTTCGCCGACTTCCTCGAACGCGGCGGGACGATCCTCACCTGCACCGGCAACCACGACAACGAGAACTTTTGCCAGACCCTCCGAAGCGCGATGGCCCTGGCCGCCCCCACCGCCGACCGCCTCGGCGAAGTGGTGCCCGTCGGTCGGCTGTACCTCGCCGCCGAGCCGACGTTCCTTCGACTGCCCGACAAGGCCAACGGGGACGTGCAATTCCTGCTGATGCCGTACCCGACGCCGACCCGCTACCTCCGCGGGGAAGGGGGGCAGCGGTACGCCAACCCCGAGGAGAAGATCAAGCTGCTCGTGACGGCGTTCGAGAACACCATTCAGGAACTGCGGGGGCACGAGAAGTATCGCGTCGGCGGGCCGAACGTGCTGGTGGCGCACGCGAACGTGTTCGGCGCGGTGGTCGGCGAATCGCTCTTCCGCATCACCCCGCAGGAAGACGTGGTGGTGAGCGGGGAGAAGTTCGCCAACCAGTTTGATTACGTCGCGCTCGGGCACATCCACAAGGAGCAGTTCCTCGGGCACGAGCACATCCGCTATTCCGGCAGCATCGAGAAGATGGACCTTGGCGAAGGCCGCGACGTGAAGTCCGTCACGCTCTTCGAACTCGGCCCGACCGGGCGGGTGGGTGACATCACGCTGCTGCCGATGCCGGCCACGCCGATCTACGAGGTGAACATCCTCGACCCGTCGGCCGACCTGCCGAAGTTGAAAGAGGACTACGCCGGGGCCGACCGCGACCTGGTGAACCTGCACATCCGGTACACTTCCGGCGAGCACAACCTGGAAGAGATCCTCCGCGAACTGGAAGCCGTCTTCCCCCGCTGGTACGCCCGCGACTGGCAGGAGACGAGCAAGGTCGGGCCGACCCTCGTGACGGGCGAGGCCGACCGCAGCAAGAGCTTCGGCGAGACGGTGCGTGAGTACCTGAGCACGGAGTTGATGAATCACGCCGACGACGAGAAGGCGGAGTTGCTGAAGCTGGCCGACGAGTTGATGGAGTCCGTTTAGGCGAACGGCCGGCGTGAGCCGGCCGGTGCTTCGCCTCCCCAAACACCGGCCGGCTCACG
>JANNQE010000371.1:0-9925 GCA_031441625.1 Planctomycetia bacterium | reverse complement strand
TGGACCTGCCTGCGCCACCGAAGACGGAGAGTCGCAAGACCGCCGTGAGCATCGACAAGGACAAGTTCCACATCAACGGCATGCCGACGTACAAGGGCCGCACCTGGAACGGCCAGCCGATCGAAGGGCTGCTGATGAACGGCCGCATGGTGCAAGCCGCATTCGACGACCGCAACCCGGACACCGTCGCGCGATGGGCTTACCCGGACACCAGGAAGTGGGACGCTGACCGCAACACGGCCGAATTTCTCGACATGATGCCGACGTGGCGGAAGCACGGGCTGCTCGCCGTCACCCTGAATTTGCAGGGCGGCAGCCCGGAGGGGTACTCGAAGGCGCAACCCTGGCACAACTCGGCGATCAACGCCGACGGGACGCTCGACGAGAAGTACCTCGGCCGGCTGGCGAAGGTGATCGACAAGGCGGACGAGTTGGGCATGGTGGTCATCCTCGGCCTGTACTACTTCGGCCAGGACGAGCGGGTGAAGGACGAGCAGGCGGTGATCGCCGGCGTGGACGCCGCCGTCGACTGGCTGATCGGGAAGAAGTACACGAACGTGCTGGTGGAGGTGAACAACGAGTGCAACGTGAAAGCCTACGACCACGACATCCTGAAGCCGGAGCGTGTGCATGAACTGATCGAGCGGGTGAAGAAGCGGTCCGCCGAGAAGAAGCACCCGCTGCTGGCCAGCACCAGCTACGGCGGCGGGGCGGTTCCGAAACCGAACGTGGTGAAGGCGTCCGACTTCCTGCTCCTGCACGGGAACGGGGTGAAGGAGCCGAAGCGGATCGCCGAGATGGTGCAACAGACCCGCCAGGTGGACGGCGACCGCCCGATGCCCATCCTGTTCAACGAGGACGACCACTTCGACTTCGACAAGCCGCAGAACAACTTCAAGTCAGCGGTGACGGAGTATGCCTCGTGGGGTTACTTCGACTTCCGCATGAAGGACGAGAAGTTCGACGAGGGCTATCAAAGCGTGCCGGTGAACTGGAACACCAGCAGCGAGCGGAAGAAAGGCTTCTTCAAACTGCTCAGCGACATCACCGGGGAGAAGCCCTGACCTCGCCCATTCCCATTCGCATTCAACGAGGTGATCTGATGCGACCCGGCCTCCCCGTCATGTTCGCCCTCGGCCTTCTCGCCGCCGGCGCCCTTCCGACTGTCGCCCAGCAGCCGAAGGGCGCGGTCAAGTTGACCGACGCCAAGGTGATCACCGCCGACCACGTGTACAAGAAGGCCTCCGGGGGCGAACTCACCCTGCACGGCTTCTTCCCGGCCGACTGGAAGGCGACCGACAAACGCCCGGTGGTGGTGTTCTTCTTCGGCGGCGGGTGGAAGAGCGGGGCGTACACGCAGTTCGTGCCGCAGTGCGAGTACTTCGCCGGCCGCGGGCTGGTCACCCTCTCCGCCGACTACCGGATCGAATCCAAGCACAAGACGACGCCAGACAAGTGCGTCGAGGACGCGAAGTCGGCCGTCCGCTGGGTGCGGGCGCACGCGGACAAGCTGGGGATCGACCCGGACAAAGTCATCGCCTCCGGCGGGTCGGCCGGCGGGCACATCGCGGCTTGTACCGCACTCGTGGAGGGGTTCGACGCGGCGACGGACCCGAAAGACACCTCCTGCGTTCCGAACGCACTGCTGCTGTTCAACCCGGCCCTGAACCTGCCCCGCGAGGTGAAGGACGCGGACGGGAAGGACATCGCCGCGAAGATCTCGCCGACGAAGTTCCTCGGCAAGAAAACCCCGCCGACGTGGGTCGTGTTCGGCGACGCGGATGCCATGCTCGGCCAGGGTGAGGAGTACGCCAAGAAGGCGAAGGAACTCGGCGTGTCGATGGAACTGTACACGGCCCCGAAGCAACCGCACGGTTTCTTCAACCGCTCGCCGTGGATCGAATCGACCACCGCCGTCGCCGACCAATGGCTCGTGAAACAAGGCTATCTGAAGGGCGACGGTACGCTCAAGCCGGACGAGAAGGCGGTACTGGAGAAGCGGTAACACGGCCCCGAGTCACGGAGGTGTGCCATGCGGAAGGTTCTCGTTCTACTCGCCTGCGTGCTGCCCTTCCCGGTGGTGGCCGACGAACCCCAACCGCACCAGGCGAGTGGTGTCCGGGTGGGGGAAATAACCGACACCACGGCCGTTATCTGGACACGGCTGACCGCGAACACAGCCCGGAACTCCACCGGTCAACGCTTTGACGAGAAGGGGGCCGACACGACGGCGAATGGGAGTGCGGACGACCTTCACGGGGCGTGCCCCGGCGTGGCCGGTCGGGCGCGGGTGCGGTGCGGCGTGAAGGAAGATTTGTCCGACGCCACCGCCACCGATTGGGTGGACGTGACCGAGAAGACCGACTTCGTCCACCAGTTCAAGCTGACCGGGCTGAAGCCCGGCACGCTGTACCATTACGCCAGCGAGACGACGGGCGTCGGCGGGAAGCCGGTGCACGCGGCGGTGCGGGGGAAGTTCCGCACCGCCCCGACCGCCGACGCCCCGACGGACCTCACCTTCTGCGTGATGACTTGCCAGGGGTACAAGGACCGCGGCGACGAGGACGGCCACCCCATCTACCCGGCGATGGGCAAACTCGACCCGGCGTTCGCCGTGCTCACCGGTGATCTCGTCTACTACGACAACGACCCGCCGAAGGCGACGACCGCCCGCCTCGCCCGCTACCACTGGGAGCGGATGTTCAGCCTGCCGCGGCTGGCCGCGTTCACCGCGTCCACCGGCACCTACTGGCTGAAGGACGACCACGACACCCTCGCCAACGACACCTGGCCGGGGAAGAAGTCTGGCGACCTGACCTTCGCCCAGGGGCAGGAGATCTTCCGCCAGCAGGCCCCCACCGCCGACGGGCCGAGCTACCGCACCGTCCGCTGGGGCCGCGACCTGCAGGTGTGGTTCAGCGACGGCCGCGACTTCCGCTCCCCGAACACCATGAAGGACGGTCCGGACAAGACCATCTGGGGGAAGGAGCAGAAGGCGTGGTTCAAAAAGACCGTGGTCGAGAGTCCGGCGAAGTGGAAGCTGCTGGTGTCGCCCACTCCCCTCGTCGGGCCTGACCGCAAGGGGAAGAACGACAACCACGCGAACGAGGGGTTCCGGCACGAGGGCGACGAACTCCGCGGCAGGCTGAAGGACAACGCACCGGGGTTGGTGGTGGTGTGCGGCGACCGGCACTGGCAGTACCACTCCGTCCACCCGGAGACGGGGCTGAACGAGTTCTCCGTCGGCCCGGCGAGCGACCAGCACGCCGGCGGCACGCCCGGCGAGGACAAGGACGTTCACCGCTTCCACCGGGTGAAGGGCGGATTCCTGTCGGTCACAGTGAAGTCGGAGAAGGAGAAGGGTTCGGCCCGCTTCGACCTGCGTGACGTGTCCGGCAAGGCGGTTTACACCTGGGAACCGAAGTGAGTCACGAGCACCCCTCTCAACCGTTCCGGAGATTCCACGTGCGCTCCCTCCCCGCACTGGTCGCACTGTTCTTGACGGCGTGTGCCGTCGTCGCCGCGGACAAGCAGCCGAATGTGATCCTCATCGTCGGCGACGACATGGGGTACGCTGACGTCGGCTTCCACGGGTGCAAGGACATCCCGACCCCGCACCTCGACGCGCTCGCCAAGTCCGGCGTGCGGTTCACCAACGGCTACGTGAGCGGGCCGTACTGCTCGCCCACGCGTGCCGGGCTGCTCACCGGACGCTACCAGACCCGCTTCGGGCACGAGTTCAACCCCGGCGGCGTTCAAGCGACGAAAGCTGGGCTGCCGCTGACGGAAAGCACCATCGCCGACCGTATGAAGGCCGCCGGCTATCGCACCGCGCTGATCGGCAAGTGGCACTTGGGCACCGACGAGCGGCACCCGCAGAAGCGCGGGTTTGACGACTTCTTCGGCTTCCTCGGCGGGGCGCACGACTACTTCAAGCCGGACGGCATCCTGCGGGGGACCCAACCGGCGAACGAAAAGGCGTACCTGACCGACGCCTTCGGCCGCGAGGCGGTGGCGTTCATCGACGCGAACAAGGCGAAGCCGTTCTTCCTGTACCTGGCGTTCAACGCCGTCCACACGCCGATGCAGGCGGACGACCCGCGGCTGAAGAAGTTCGAGGGGATCAAGGACAAGCAGCGGCAGACCTACGCGGCCATGATGAGCGCGCTCGACGACGCCGTCGGTACGGTGATGAAGAAACTGGCCGACGAGAAGCTGACCGAGAACACGCTCGTCACTTTCATCTCCGACAACGGCGGGCCGACGATGAAGGCGACGTCGGTGAACGGCTCGGTCAACACCCCACTCCGCGGGTCGAAACGGACGACGCTGGAAGGCGGCGTTCGCGTGCCGTTCTTCGTCTCGTGGCCGGGCACGGTGAAGGCCGGCACCACCGACGACCGCCCGGTCATCCAACTCGACCTGCACGCCACCGCCCTCTCCGCCGCCGGTGTCACGCCGAAGGCCGAGTGGAAGATGGAGGGCGTGGACCTGCTGCCTTACCTGAGCGGCAAGGAGAAGGGCAACCCGCACGACGCCCTGTTCTGGCGGTTCGGCAAGCAGATGGCCATCCGCCAGGGCGACTGGAAACTGGTGCGGTACGACCTGGGGGCGGAGGGGAAAAGCGGGTTGTCTGATGCCAAACTGTACAACCTGAAAGACGACATTGGCGAGGCGACCGACCTGTCCGCCAAGCACCCGGACAAGGTGAAGGAGTTGCAAGCCGCGTGGGACGCCTGGGACAAGTCGAACGTCGCCCCGCTGTGGGGCGGCGACGTGGTGAAGTGACCCCACTCCTCCATTCACCAACCGAAGGACTTCCCATGCACCGTTCCCGTCTCACCGCCGGACTGCCGGCGGTCGCCTTCGCCCTCCTGCTCGCCGCCGGCCGGTTGCCGGCCGGGGAGATCGACCCGGCTCAGGACAAGTGGTTCAAGCAGTACGAGAAGCAGCCCAACGTGCCCAAGCCGGCCGACATGCTGCTGAACAAGGACGACGAGCCGAAGGCGGGTGACAAGGCCGAGTTGCTGTTCAACGGGAAAGACTTGAAAGGGTGGAAGACCCGCGGCGGGGAGTCCACGTTCGAGGTGAAGGACGGGTGCATCCGGTCGGTGTGCAAGCCGGACTCGCCGAGCACCTACCTGTGCACCGAGAAGGAGGACTTCACCAACTTCCTGCTCACGTTCGAGACCAAATTCGTGGTCGAAACGAACAGCGGCATCATGATCCGCGCCCAGGCGAAGGGCACTGGCGGGAACACGGTCTTCGGCCCGCAGGTGGAACACGAGCCGTTCACCCAGGGCCGCGGGTGGTCGGGCGGCATCTACGGCCAGGACTGCGGCGGGTGGTTCTACCCGGTGTGGCTGAAAGAGCACGCCGAAACGCGGAAGGCCCAGCAGTTGAAGAAGGCGGACGAGTGGAACCGGGTGACGATCCAGGCGAAGGGCGACACCATCAAGACGTGGCTGAACGGCGTGCCGGTCGCCCACTTGAAGACCGACACCTACAAGAAGGGCTACTTCGGCCTGCAAATGCACAAGGGCAAGCAGGGCGAAGTGCTCTGGCGGGACCTCAAGCTGCAACCGCTCCCCGCCAAGTGACCGCCCGCGGGCGACCCCGCTGCCACCGACTCCGCACCCACACCACGAGTGCCCGATGCGACACCCGCTCTCACTGTTGGCCGTCTTGGTCGGGGTCAATGCGGCGCTCGCCGCCGAACCGGCGAAGAAGCCGAATGTGATTTTCGTCCTGTCGGACGACCTGGCCCAGGGGGACGTCGGCTGTTACGGGCAGAAGCTGATCAAGACTCCGCGGCTCGACGGGATGGCGAAAGAGGGGATGCGGTTCACCCAGGCGTACTGCGGCACCAGCGTGTGCGCCCCGTCCCGCACCTCACTGATGATCGGCAAGCACATGGGCCACAGCCCCATCCGGGCGGACCGCGAGGTCCAACCCGAGGGGCAGAAGCCGCTGCCGGAAGGGACGTACACCGTCGCCCGGCTGTTCAAGGACAACGGGTACGCCACCGCGTGCGTCGGCAAGTGGGGCATGGGCCTGTTCGACACCACCGGCAGCCCGCTGAAGGTCGGGTTCGACCACTTCTTCGGGTACAACTGCCAGCGGCACGCCCACAGCTACTTCCCGACGTACCTGTACCGCGACGACAAGCGGTTCGACCTGAACGGCAACGACGGCAAGGGGGTGGGCAAGACCTACGCCCAGAGCCTGATCGCCGACGAGACGGTGGCGTGGGTGAAAGCGAACAAGGACAAGCCGTTCTTCCTCTTCTACTCGATCACCCTGCCGCACGGGAATCACGAGATCGACGACCAGGGCATCTACAAGAACGAGAAGTGGACCGAGCAGCAGAAGAACTACGCCGCCCAGGTGACGCGGTTGGATACGGACGTCGGCCGGCTGATCGACACCCTGAATGAGTTGAAGCTCGACGAGAACACGCTGGTCATCGTCGCCGGCGACAACGGCTCGTCGTTCGCCCCGAACTCGCCCATCGGCAAGCTATTCGACCAGACGATGGGCGGACAACTCCGCGGATTCAAGCGGTCACTGTACGAGGGCGGGTTGCGGCAGGCGTGCATCGCCCGATGGCCGGGCGTCATCCCCGCCGGCAAGGTGAGCGACGAGCCGTGGGCGTTCTGGGACTTCGTGCCCACCTGTGCCGACCTCCTACACGCCAAACTGCCGGAGAAGGTGACGACCGACGGGGTATCCATCCTGCCACTGCTGAAGGGCGGGGCGGCCCCGAAGCGTGACTACTTCTACTGGGAGTTGCACGAGGCCGGGCCGAGCCTCCAGGCGGTGCGGTTCGGCGGCTGGAAGGGGGTGAAGGTGGGCAAGTCCGGGGCGATGGAACTGTACGACCTGAAGGCCGACCCCGCGGAGAAGACGAATCTCGCGGACAAGCACCCGGACGTGACGGCGAAGGCGGCCAAGCTCATGGCCGAAGCCCACGAGGACCACCCGGACTGGCCGCTCCGCGACAAGCCCGAGCCGAAGAAGCAGCCCTAGGAACTCGCCCCCGCCGGTCGAAGCCCCTCCCCGGAGCCCGCGCGTGCGCCACACCCTCCATCTCGTGATGTTCCTCGCCTGTATCGCGGCGTGTGCCGCTGAGCCGGCGAAGAAGCCGAACGTCGTCTTCTGCTTCGCCGACGACTGGGGGCGTTACGCCTCCTGTTACGCGGCACTCGACGCCAAGCCGACCGCGAACAGTGTGATCAACACGCCGAACATCGACACGGTGGCGAAACGCGGGGTGATGTTCCGCAACGCCTTCGTGCCGGCACCGTCCTGTACCCCGTGCCGCAGTTCACTGCTCAGCGGGCGGTACTTCTTCAACACCGGCCGCGGGGCCATTCTGAATGGGGCGGTGTGGGACGAGACCATCCCCACCTCGCCACTGCTGCTCCGCGACGCCGGGTACGACCTCGGCAAAATCGCCAAGGTGTGGAGTCCCGGCACCCCCGCCGACGCCCCCATCGGCAAGCAGCAGTACGCCTACCAGAAGTCGGGCGTGGCGTTCAACCAGTTCTCCGAGCAGATGACGAAGGCGGTGAAGACGGGCACGCCGGTGGACGACGCCCGGAAGACACTGCTCGATCAGGTGGAGGGCAACTTCGCCTCGTTCCTGAAAGCCCGCGACCCGAAGAAGCCGTTCTTCTTCTGGCACGGGCCGACGAACGTCCACCGCAAGTGGGTGAAGGGGTCGGGCAAAGCGCTCTGGAACATCAACCCGGACGACCTGAAGGGGAAGCTGCCGAAGTTCCTGCCCGACGTGCCGGAGGTGCGGGAAGACTTCGCCGACTACCTGGGCGAGTCGCAGGCGTTCGACGCCCAGGTCGGGGTGATCCTGAAGCAGCTCAAGGACGCCGGCGAACTCGACAACACCGTCGTCGTCATCAGCGGGGATCACGGCGCGCCCGGCTTCCCCGGTGGCAAGTGCAACCTGTACGACTTCGGTGTCGGCGTGGCGCTGGTCGCGGCCGGGCCCGGCATCCCCGGCCCGCGGGTGGTGGACGACTTCACCAACCTGATGGACCTCACCCCGACGTTCCTCGACGTCGGCGGGGTGAAGCACCCGGACGGGCTGAACAGCAAGTCGCTCTGGCCGGTGCTCACGTCCAAGAAGGGCGGGCAGGTCGATCCGGACCGCACCCGGGTGATCACCGGCCGCGAGCGGCACGTCGCCGGAGCCCGCGACGGAAACCTGCCCTACCCGCAGCGGGCGCTCCGCACCAAGGACTTCCTGTACGTCCGCAACTTCGCCCCGGACCGCTTCCCGCTGGGCAGCCCGAAAACCGTGACCGCCGACACCGCCCCGACCGCGGACGCTCTGACGAACGATACCTACGCCGCGTTCGCCGACATGGACGCCAGCCCGACGAAGGCGTGGCTGGTCGAACACCGCAACGACCCGAAGTGGAAGTGGCACTACGAGTACGCCTTCGCCAAGCGGCCGGCGGAGGAGTTGTTCGACCTGAAGGCCGACCCCGACCAGATCAAGAACGTGGCCGGTGAGAAGGAGTACGAAGGTGTGCGGAAGAAGTTGGCCGAGCAATTGATGAAAGAGTTGACCGCCGCCGGCGACCCGCGGGTGACGGAGAAGGACTGCCGGTTCGAGAAGCCGCCGTTCGTCGAAGCCAACCCGCCGAAGAAATAACGCCCAGCCATGGAGCACGTGATGTCCCGATTCCTGTTCGCCCTTGTTGCCGCGGCGTGGGCGGTGTCGGCGATTTCCGCCGCCGAACCGAAGAAGCCGAACGTCGTGTACATCATGGCCGACGACCTCGGCTGGACCGACCTCGCCTGCCAGGGGTCGAAGTATTACAAGACGCCGAACATCGACAAACTGGCCGCCGGCGGGCTGCGGTTCACCAACGGGTACACGTGTGGGCCGAACTGCCAGCCCACCCGCGCCGCCCTGATGAGCGGGCAGTACGGCCCGCGGACCGGTGTTTACACCGTCGGGGCCATCGACCGCTTCGACTGGAAAGACCGCCCGCTGAAGCCGGTGGACAACGTGCAGAAGTTGCCGCTCGACCGCAAGACGCTCGGCGACGTGATGACCGCCGCCGGGTACACCACCGCCCTGTACGGCAAGTGGCACCTGGGTCAAGACAACGAGTACCACCCCGGCAAGCGCGGGTTCGGCGACGCGATCACGAGCATGGGCAAGCACTTCGACTTCGTCACGCAACCGAAAGTGGAGTACCCGAAGGGGACGTACCTGGCCGACTTCCTGACGGACAAGGCGGTCGGGTTCATCGAGACGAACAAGGACAAACCGTTCTTCCTCTGCCTGCACCACTTCGGCGTCCACTCGCCGCACGAGGCCAAGCCGGACCTGGTCGAGAAGTTCAAGGACGCCCCGGCCGCCGGCGGGCACAAGGACCCCACCTACGCGGCCATGATCGCCAGCGTGGACGAGAGCGTCGGGCGGGTGGTGGCGAAGCTCGACGAACTGAAACTGAGCGAGAACACGCTCGTCATCTTCGCCAGCGACAACGGCGGGGTGGGCGGGTATGCCCGTGAGGGGATCAAACAAGGCGGCGACATCACCGACAACGCCCCGCTGCGGTCGGGCAAAGGGTCTCTGTACGAAGGCGGGGTGCGGGTGCCGTGGATCGCCCGCTGGCCGGGCGCGATCCCCGCCGGCACCACCGACACGCCGATCATCAGCGTGGACCTGATGCCGACGCTCATCGAACTCGGCGGCGGCAAGGCTCCGGAGAAGCAGCCGCTCGACGGGGTGAGCATGGTCGAGTGCCTGAAGAGCGGCGGGAAGAAGGCCCCCGACCGCGACCTGTTCTGGCACTTCCCCGGCTACCTGGGGGCGGGCAAGGGGTCGTGGCGGACCACCCCGGCCGGGGCCGTCCGCAGCGGCGACTGGAAGCTGATCGAGTTCTTC
>JANNQE010000370.1:0-1802 GCA_031441625.1 Planctomycetia bacterium | reverse complement strand
AGCTGATTAACGACATCCTCGACATGGCCAAGATCTCGGCCGGCAAGATGGACCTGTCGGTCGAGACGTTCCCGCTGCCCGAACTGGTGGGCGAGGTGAAAACGCTGGTCGGCCCGCTGGCCGCCAAGAACAACAACCAGTTCGTGGTGGACGTGCCGCCCGACCTGGGCACCATGACGGCCGACGCCCGCCGCGTGCGGCAGATGCTCATCAACCTGCTCAGCAACGCCTTCAAGTTCACCCAGGCCGGGAGGATCGACCTGCGGGTGAAGCGGGTGGCCGAGGGCGGCCGCGAGTGGATCCGGTTCGGCGTGGCCGACACCGGCCGGGGCATGACGGCCGAGCAGGTGGGTCGCCTGTTCCAGCGGTTCTACCAGGCCGACAGCGGCACCACCCGCGAGGCCGGCGGCACCGGCCTGGGGCTGACCATCACCCAGAGCTTCAACGACCTGATGGGCGGACAGCCGATCCGCGTGACCAGCCAGCAGGGCGTCGGCACCGAGTTCGTGGTCATGCTGCCGGCGGTGGTCGAGACGGTCACCCCGCCGCGGGCCGCGCCCCCGCCCCCGCCCGTCCCGCCCGCCACCGACGTGACCCCGAGCGAGCCGGCCGACGGCCGCACCGTGCGGGTGATCGACGACGACCCGATGGTCCGCGAACTGATGCAGCGGTTCCTCGGCAAAGAAGGGTTCCGCGTGGTCCTCGCCGCGAACGGCGACGAGGGGCTGAGGCTGGCCCGCGACGAGCGGCCGTGCCTCATCACCCTCGACGTGACCATGCCGGGTGCCGACGGGTGGGCCGTCCTCGGCCAACTGAAAGACGACCCGACCACCGCCGACATCCCCGTCGTCATGCTCACCATCGTGGACGACCGCGGGCGGGGGTTCGCCCTGGGTGCGACCGAGTACCTGACCAAGCCGATCGACTGGCAGCGGCTCGGGGCCATCCTGCGGCGACACCTGCTCGGCCGGGCCGACGGCATCCTCGTCATCGACGACGACCCGAGCAACCGCGAGATCATCCGCCGCCACCTGGACCGCGACGGGTGGGTCGTCCGCGAGGCGGCCGACGGCGCGCAGGGGCTGGCCGCGTTCGCCGAGCACAAACCCGGCCTCGTCCTGCTCGACCTGATGATGCCCGTGCTCGACGGGTTCGGCTTCCTCGACGAACTGAACCGCCGGCACCCCGGCCACCGCGTGCCGGTGGTGGTGCTGACGGCCAAGGAGTTGACGCCGGCCGACTTCGACCGGCTGAACGGCCGCGTCGCCCGCATCCTGGAGAAGGGCGACCTGAACCACCTGGAGGCGCTGCTCGACCTCATCCGCCGCACCGCCAAGCGGTGAGGGTGGTTTCGTTCCACCACCACCCACCCCCCCGTGGAATCATTCCTGAATCGTGGAACGTCCCATGCCGGCCAAGCACTTACGGCGAATCGGGGCACACACAACGGCCGGTGAAACCAATCGCGCCCGGTTCACTCGGGCGTGTAGAATCTCACCAACTGCCGACCTCGGGTCGCCGGTGCCCCCGCCCGTCCGCGAAGCGGCCGGACACCTCGAACTCGTTGGGGGGTGACCGTGGCCGACGAGGTGGCACTGCCGACCAAGGAAGAGATCACCGCGCTGCCTCGCTGGGCGCGTGTCGCGTTCGCGACACATGCCGTCCGCCCCGCTCCGTGGCCTGAGAGTGGTTTCAGGTTCCTCGTCGCGTACGGGACGGAGGCCCGACCCTGGGGGGGGGGGCGGACCACCCACACCCGCCCACCCACACGGGGCGGGCCGCCGGCCCCGACGCGGGAAACC
>JANNQE010000369.1:0-6649 GCA_031441625.1 Planctomycetia bacterium | reverse complement strand
GGAATGGCACTTCCACGTGTATCTGAGCGGGTTCGGCGCGAACCTTCGGCGGGGACGCACAGGCCTCCGGATTGTCTGGATTTTGACGGCGTTTCCGCCTTGGTCGCGAGGTCTTCCGCCGCTACGGTTCTGGCGGCGTCGAGGTCTTCCACGCTCCGACTGGTCACGCGGTCGTTCGGGCGAGGTTGGCCTCGATGTCCACGTTCTATCCCCCGCTGTCGTTCCGAACCATCCTCCGCACCTTCGCCCCGACGCCCGATCCGCCCGCCACCGCCGCGCTCTCCGACGAACACATCCGAACCGCCGGCGACGAACTCGGCGTCCAGTTCGCCGCCGCCGCCCACCACCTCTGGACGCCGGCCCTCACCCTCTGGACCTTCTTGTCCCAGTGCGCGAGTGAATCCAAGTCCTGCGCGGCCGCGGTGGCGCGCGCGCGGGTTCTCCGCGTCGGTCTCGAGTTGACCCCGTGCTCCCAGGCCACCGGGGCGTACTGCAAGGCCCGAGCCAAGCTGCCGGTCGCCTTGCTGTCCCGACTGGCCCTGCCACTGGGCGACGAACTCGAACGGCAGGCCGCTCCAGACTGGCAGTGGAAAGGGCGGCGGGTGTTGCTCGGCGACGGCACCACGGTCTCCGGACCGGACACGCCGGCGAACCAGGCCGCGTACCCGCAACACGCGAACCAGAAGCCCGGACTGGGCTTCCCGCTGATCCGCCTGGTGGTCCGACTGGGCTTCGCCACCGGGGCCATGGTCGGAGCTGCTGTCGGGCCGTGTAAAGGTCAGGACGCCGGCGAGATGGCCCTGCTCCGCGAGTTGCTGGACCGGTTCCGAACGGGCGACGTGTTCGTCGCCGACCGGGCGTACTGCTCGTACTGGCTGATCGCCGCCCTCCGGGCTCGCGGAGTCGATGTGGCCCTCCGGCTGCACCAATCCCGGCACTCCGACTTCGCCACCGGCCGGCGTCGGGGGGCCGACGATCACACCGTGACGTGGGTCCGCCCCGCCCGCCCGGACTGGATGGATAAACCGACGGACCACGCCACCCCGAAGGCCCTGACCATCCGCGAGGTGCGGTTCCGGGTGGACCGGCCGGGGTCTCGGACCCGCGCGGTCGTCGTGGCGACCACGCTCGCCGCCACGCACACCCGCGAGGACATCGCCGAACTCGACCACCACCGCTGGCGGGTGGAGCTGTCGATCCGCGAGATGAAACAGACGTTGGCGATGGAGGTGCTCCGGGGCAAGACGCCGGAGATGTTGCGTCGGGAGATCTGGGGTCACTTGCTGGCGTACAACTTGGTGCGGCAGGTGATCGCCCAGGCGGCGAGGGCGCGGAACCGTTCGCCGCGTCAGGTCAGTATGGCGGGGGCGAAGCCGATGTTGGAGGCGTTCCGGGTGCCCCTGTCGACCGGCGACGGGGTGTCGTGGGATGACGCGGTCGCCGCGCTGTGGCACGCGGTCGGCGGACGGCGGGTGGGGATGCGTCCGGGCCGGTGCGAGCCACGCGAGGTCAAGCGACGGCCGAAACTGTACCCCCTGATGACTCGTCCGCGAGCGACCCGTCGGGCCGAGTTGCTCGCCGAGACAGAACGCGAACGAGTTGGCGCAAACCCCGGCAAGTAAACGCGATCCGAACACGGAAGTGCCATTCGTGACAGTGGTGGGGTGTCACCGAGAGGGTAAGTGGCGGTGCGGGACGGGGGCAGACGGGATTCGCACTTTTCACACAAGCACCACACCGTCTTCATCGGCCCCACCGGCACGCCGCCCGCGGACGCGGGTGCCGTCCTGGGCTACGCGGTTCAGATCCACCAACCCTTGCTCGCGGAGGACGGCGACGGAGTGGGTGAGCAGGGCGTCGAGGGCGTCGAGGTGCCGGACGCGGACGTCAGCCAGGGTGTGGTGGTTCACCGTCACCCCGCCGCACAGCCAGCGGAAGGCGTTGTGTTCGGTACACAGGGTGGCGAGGGCACGGGCGGAACCGACGCCTTCGAGGGTGGCGTACACCCACAGGGCGATGGCCAGTCGGGGGTCGAGGGCCGGGCGACCGGGCCGCCCTTCGCGGGCGGCACCTACTGCTTCCCCAGCAGTAGATCGACCACCGAGCACCCGCGGACGTGCGGGCCATCGCCGCGACAATGCGCGAGGATGTCGGGGATTGAGGAGACGATTCCGATTTATGAGCCGTGAGTCATGTGCCTTTCCGCTTCGGCTTCGGCTTGGTCGGGGGCTTGTCCGACATCTCCACTTTCACCAGCCCGAGGACGGTGACTGAGGCGTATTGTCGGTGGCGGACCAGCAAGACGATTAGCAGCACGGCTGCCAGCGCTAGGGCGAGTCCTTCGGGAGCGGTCATGAGTGCGGTCTCTGGGGGGACACCACTCTTATCCCTCTTTGAAGTCTAAAGACAGTAGAGACAGTAACGTGCGGGCCGTTCGTGGCGCGCACGCCAGCCGCACGACCCGCGTGGCCTGAGAAATCAAGGGGAAGTCGCTGAAATTGCTGAAGTCGCCGAATTCGCTGAAGTCGCCGAAGTCGCTGAGATTCCTTGTGGCGGAGTTAGTGGCGAGGGTGGCGGCGTAGAATCACTTTCCACAAAACTTGTCCGCCACCCCCAGCGAGTCTGCCGTCATGTCAGAGCCGTTCAACGCGATTCAGGTGGTGATGATGCCGCGGGACACCAACCCGTTCGGCACCATCATTGTGGGTCTATAATGTGGCCCGCGGCAACACGCTGAAGACCCAGATAACCAATGACTTTCGCCGCTCGTCTGGGTACCTTCGGCACCATGGTCTACCCCGTGCGTGCTTACCTTTACTCCCGGTTCTCGACGGCCGAACAACGGAAGGGTAACAGCCTGGCCCGGCAGCATGACTACGCCAAAGAGTTCTGTCTGAAGAAGGGTATCGGCCTGGATGAGGCCCTCACCTTCACCGACGCGGGCGTTTCAGGGCACAAGGGAAAGAACCACCAGACCGGCGCCCTGGGCCTGTTCCTGCAAGCGTGCGAGCAGGGCCGTATCGCCCGCGGTTCGTTCCTGATCGTCGAGAACCTGGACCGGCGGTCACGCGAGAACCCGCTCGACGCCCTCCACCTGCTCCGCACCCTGCTCAAGACGCACGGCATCACCCTGGTGGTCATCCACCCCGCCGCCGAGTTGACGGCCGCCAACTTCGACATGTTGCAGGGCGTGCTGGCGTTCATCGAGTTCAGCCGCGGGCACTCCGAGAGCGCCGCCAAATCGGTCCGGTCGAGGGACAACTGGAAGCGGAAGTTGGCCGCCATCAAAGAGGGCAAGCTGGTCACCCGGAAGGTGCCGTGCTGGTTGAAGGCGGTCGACGGCAAGCTGGAGGTGAACGAGGCGAAGGCCAAGGTGGTCCGCCAGATCTTCGAGTGGTCGGCCAAGGGGTACGGCCAGCAAACCATCTGCCGGCTGCTCCGGGACAAGAACATCCCGGCCATCACCCGAACCCCGAAGTGGCACGAGTCCTTCATCCAGAAGCTGCTCGAAGGGCGTGCCGTCCTGGGCGAGTACCAGCCCCACGCGCTCGACGAGCAGCCGGACGGCACGCGGGCGCGGGTGCCGGTGGGCGAACCCTTCAAGAACTACTTCCCGCCCGTCGTGTCCCACGGCCTCTGGACCCGCAGCCGGCAGGCGATGGCGGCCCGCCGGAACGTCCGGGGCCGCATCTCCAAGCACGTGAACAACCTGTTCACCGGGCTGGTGTTCGAAGGCGACGTCGCGTGTCGGTTCACCTCGACGAATTTCGCCGGCTACCTGCAACGGTTCGACCGGCTGACGCCTGGCGTCAGGTACGACCACTTTGAGCGCGTCATCCTGCGGTTCGTTCAGGCGGTGTCCCTGGCCGGTGGTGAGGACGACGAGCGGTCGGCGCTGGAGCGGCAGGCGGCCAAGCTGGAAGAGAACATCAAGAAACTGAAGCGGAGCATCGACGCCGACTCGGAACTGGCCGACATGCTCCCGACCCTGGCCAAGTGGCGGCGGGAACACGCCGAGACGCTGGAGCGGCTTCAGGCCGCGGCCGTCCCGCCGCAGGCCAGGCACTTGCACACCGTCAGACTGGTGGAGGCCCTGGCCACCGCGACCGGGGAGGAGCGGGAGACGTTGCGGCGGGAGGTACGGCAGACTATCCGCCAGGTGGTGCGGCGGATCGACGTGTCGGTCGTCTCTCGGAGGCGACCGCACGTCCCGAATGACGCCGACCGCCTCCGCCTGGAACTGCCCGACCCGCTACCTAAGACGTGGCGGGTGGTGCGGGTGTGTGTGCGGCTGACGACGGGCGAGGCCCACGACTTCGCCTACATCGTCGACGGCAACCGGCTGGCCGGCGGCGTTCACCTCCACACCACTGACGGCACGAACGTCGACCGCATCGACCCTCAAGACGTGTTCCCGTCGGACCCTCCAACCGAACAGGCGGTTAAGGCCGACGACCTGAAGGAGAAATGCCGGGTGATGCGAGCCGAAGGCAAGAGCTACAAGGACATCACCGCGGCCACCGGTCTGCACCGGGTGAGCATCTACCGATACCTCACCGGCTACATGAGACCCGACCGGAGATAGCAACGGCACGGATGGCACTTTAATTAGTACCGACTAATTATTCACAACTAATTCATTTGGTCATCTGTCATTGCTTTGGGGTAGACCCCAAAAATCGAACAATTTATCCGTCGCTAATTAGTCTGAACTCACTCGTGATTACGCTTCCTGGCCGTTCGGCAAGTCTTGGTGCTGTTCACCGAGCACCCCGATGGCCCGCCAGCGACAATTCACCGCCGAGCAACAGCCCGACCGGCACGCCGACCAGCAGTCCGACTACCGCGCCAACCAGGCCCGGTTGCGGGATATCGGCCCGCTCCCGCCCGTCGAGGACCACGCCCGCCGCGACCAGCCAGCAGGGCACTTCACCGCCCGGCCGCGGGCGACTGCTCCCACGCCATTCGCACCGCGCCGCCCTCGACAACCAACTCCGCCGTAACGTCCACCGGGCGACCACGCACCTCGGCCGTCCCCGTCATCCGCCCCCAGCCGGCGCGGGCGAGGTGGAGGTTCTGCGGCTCTTCGCCGTTCTGCTCCCGCATCTCCTTCCGCACCATCTCCTCAATCCGTTCCGGCGTCACCGACGAGAACTGGTAGGAGTTGTACGCGACGGAGAGAAGCACCCATACGCCGAACACCACCGCCGCCCACCCACCTATAACGGCCGGCACGCGCCACGCCGGGTCGGCGATAGAGCGGGCCGGGGTGCGGCGGGCGGTGCGGGCGATCAGGAGGCCGCCGACGAGCGGGACTAGGGCGAGCAGCGGGACGATGACGAACTGGTCGAGCATGGGGTCACCACGTCGTTCCGGAGTCGCCTCACCAACCTATCGCCGCGGGCCGGCGTCATCCACCGCCCGTCGTCGCCGGGCAGCGATCAGGCACCGTCGCGCACAATACGCACTTTTCGCAGAATGGCGGTCGGATGTGACTTGGAAGTGCGGCTATCATACCTTGCCCCACCACTCGGACGAGCACACCTTGCAGATCACCTTGTACAAGCGCACCTACAAGGTCAAAGACGCCCCGGTGTCGTTCTCCCTCACCCCCTTCTCGACCGGGCAAGTGCACACGTTTCCTGTTGGCGGGAAGGTGTACGAGGCCGTGTACTCTGAAGTTCAGGTCACCGCCCCCGAAGGGGTGAATCTCGACGTGTTGCGGAACCGGCTGGTGTGGGGGAAGGGGATGGGGACGGTCAAAGCCACCGCCAAAGAGGTGTTCGACCTGGCCGCCGAGGGCAAGTCGGGGTTCAGCCTGGTGAAGTAGTTGCCCCGGCGGCAGTCACTTCACCCGCGCCCCCGTCACCACCACGCTGTTAGCTCCCGGCACTTCCTGACCGTTAACCACCGCGGGCGGGGTGGGCGATGACGCCGAACCACACGGGTGCGGGGCCGGCGTTCGCCCAAAACGCCGAAAGCCGGAGCCGCCCATACCCCGCCCGGTGGAGCGCGGCGAGCATCTCCATCCACTTCCGCCCCCCGCCTTCGGGGGTGAGTACGAACGGCGGGGGCGGAGGGGGCGGGGGAGCGGGCGGTAGGGGTGTCAGGGGAGGCCCGTCGGGATACAGCCACTCGCCACACACCGCGCATCGCCCGTCGGTGCAGTCCTGCAGGATCGTGGTCCGGCAGCGGTCGCAGAAGGGGTACACGACGCGAGGCTCCGTGTCCTGGCGGATCACCCCACCAGTTCCTTCACCGGGTCGGGATCATCCAGCACGAACCGCGGGCGGCCGGTGAAGTCGGGGAAGGTGGCGGTCGGGTCGATGCCCATGAAACGGTACAGGGTGGCGAGGACGTTCGCCGGGGTGTACGGGGTGGCCCGGCCGCGTTCCCGCTCGCCCTTCGGCCCGGTGTCGCCGATCACCTGCCCCATCTTGAACCCGCCGCCGGCGAACATGGCGTGACCGGCCGGCGCCCAGTGGTCCCGCCCGCCGTCCTTGTTGACCTTCGGCGTGCGGCCGAACTCGCCCCAGATCACCACCGCCACGTCTTGATCCAGCCCGCGGGCGTACAGGTCGGTCAAGAACGTGTGAACCACCTGATCGAACACCGGCAGCCGCTGGCGGTAGTCCTCGAACTGGCCGAA
>JANNQE010000368.1:0-3087 GCA_031441625.1 Planctomycetia bacterium | reverse complement strand
CACGTCGCGCCGTTCGCCTTCTACCCCCCACGGCACACGTATTTCTTCCCAGACTGAAGGTCCGGCGTGCCGGCGGGCGTAGCGCGGTGGGTGAACTCGCCGCCCGCAGAAATTCCACTCGCCTGTCACCCAAACGTCGCTTATACTCTCCCCACCCGCGCTCCCCCACCCACCACCTCACAGACACCGCCATGACGCACCGCCACCGCCCGAACGGGTTCCGCCCGCAGTTGGAAGCGCTGGAGGCCCGCGAGGTGCCCGCCACGCCCGTTCAGATCGGGTCCACCGGCATCACCCTGAGCGGCTCCCTGAGCACGTGGGACTACAGCGACGGCGGGTCGTTCACCCCGTCGCCGGTGTTCGCCAACATCGACGAAGACGTCGACGAGGAGTTGATCACCGTCACCGGCGACCGGGACGTGGCGGCGTACTACTCCGACGGCGGCACGGGGTTCACCCTGCTCCGCACGTTCGACACCGGCACGGCGGCGGCCGAGATCTTCACCACCCCGCTGGTGCTCACCATCCCCGGCATCGGCAAGGCCGTCTTCGCCGGCGACCGCAACGGCAAGCTGTACGGGTGGAACGCGGCCACCGGCGCCATGCTGCCCGGCTTCCCCGCCTCGGTGGACGTGCCCAACAGCCTGTACCCGCAGGGGGGCGAGCGGAACAGCATCCTCGGGCCGCTGGGGGCCGGTGACCTGGACGGGGACGGCGTGCCCGAGATCGTGGCCACCAGCTACAACCAGCACGTGACCGCCTTCCGCTCGAACGGCAGCATGATGTGGCGGTACGCGAACGACGACTCGGTCCTGTCCGGGGTGGCCGTCGGCGACCTGGACCGGGACGGCATTTCCGAGGTGGTGATCGGCGGCGACTACAGCCAGAACGCCATCTATGATGCCGGCGGGAACGTGACCGCCCTGAGCGGGCCGACCGGCCGCCGCAAGTGGATCAAGCAGCTGCCGCAGATCGGCCAGTCGTCGCCGGTGCTGGCCGACATCGACAACGACGGGCGGCTGGAAATCTTCACCGGCAGCGGGGTCAACTTCACCAACCTGAACGGGGTGCAGTTCCCCGGCAACGCGGTCTATGGCATCGACTCGAACGGCAACGACCTGGCCGGCTGGCCGTACCTGACGACCGCCGGGAACAACAACGCCGAAGGCCGCACCCCGTCGCCGCCCGCCCTGGCCGACCTGACCGGCGACGGCATCCCCGAGATCATCGTCGGCGACTACGACGGCAAGATGCACGCCATCCGCGCGAACGGGACGGCCCTGTGGACCAGCCGGGTGCAGTTCTCCAACTCGGACGCCCGCTTCTTCGCCGCCCCGGTGGTGCTGGACATCGACGGGGACAACGACCTGGACGTGGTGCAGGTGGCGAACGGCGAGGTGCGGGCGTTCAACGGCGCGACGGGCGCGTCCACCTGGTCCGGGTTCATCGAGAACGGGAACGAGCGGCAGTTCATCAACAGCCCGGCCGTCGGCCGGTTCCGCGGCAACGGCACCGTCCAACTGGCCCTCCTGTCGAACGGCTCGTCGGCCGGCGGCCAGCCCCGCAGCCCCAGCTTCGTGCGGCTGTTCGACGTGGACGCCTCCACCACCACCCCGCAGTGGTGGGCGTCGCGGGGCGACGCCTCGGCCAACGTGGTGCGGCGGACGGCCGCCTTCGTCAACGGGTACGTGAACGGCCTGGGCACCTACCTGGGCCGCGACGCGGCCGGCACCACCAGCCTGGTGAACGCCTGGCGGGCCGAGTTCCAGACGGCCCAGTCGCTCGAGACGCTCAGCCGCAGCATCGTGGTGACGAACGAGGGGCGGTCGAACGAGATCCGCCGCTGGTACACCACCTACCTGAACCGCCCGGCCGCCCAGTCGGACATCGACGCCTGGCTGCCGTCGCTGGCCGCCGGCCAGCGGTTCGCCCAGGTGGAGGCGAACATCCTGGGTTCGCCCGAGGCGTACTTCACCTCCGGCGGCAGCAACCAGGCGTGGGTGACGTACATGTACCAGAAGGTGCTCGGCCGCTCCCCGCAGAACGGCGAGGACACCGGCTGGGTGAACCAGATCAACTCCGGCAGCGTGCAGCGGTTCCAGGTGTCGTACGGCATCCTCCAGTCGCAGGAGTCCACCGAGCGGCGGGTCCGCGGGTGGTACACGGCGTTCGCCTTCGGCGGCGTCACCACCGCCCCGGCCGCGTCGCTCTTCGCCGCCGCCTGGGACCTCCGCCGCGAGCGGGCCGAGGAGCAGGTGCTCCTGCGGCTGTTCGGCAACGGCCGCGCCTCCAACGTGTCCGACTACCCGAGCACCATCACCGACGGGGCGTGGCTGAAGGGCATTTACAAAGACCTGCTCAAGCGGGACGCCTCGCAGGCCGACCTGGTGTCGTGGATGATGCAGCGGGAGGCCGGTCAGGGCCTGGACACCATCGCCCGCGCCATCGGCAACTCGGTCGAGCGGAACATCCTCCTGGTCAAGTCGTACTACCGCCGCTACCTGCAGCGGAGCACGGACCCGACTAACGGTGAGGTGATGGGGTACGCCACGCAACTGAACAACGGCTCGATCACCCGCGAGGCGCTCGTCACCAGCCTGCTCAACTCGGTCGAGTTCGCCATCATCTCGGGGGGCACCACCGCCGGGTTCGTGAACAAGGCGTGGGAGGTGTTCTTCGGGGCCGGCCGCACGCCCGACACCGCCTCGTTCAACTTCTGGGTGAACAACCCGAACGTGAAGACCCAACTGCCCCTGAACCTCTTGCAACAGGACGAGTTCCTGTTCAACACCATCAAGAACGACTGGATGATCACCTACCTGCGGCGGTACCCGCACACGCCGAGCAACCAGTCCGCCCTGTTCACCGGCAGCACCCCCGACCCCTACGCCCCCGTCCGCGGCGACATCAACCACATGAAGGCGGGCACCGGCCGCCAACTGGACATCGAGGTCGGCTACCTGGTGAGCGCCGAGTACATCTTCATCGCCCGGTACACCGCCTTCTGGACCGGCAAGCGGTGGAAGATCTGACGCCGCGAGTGTCGCCGCCACCCTCCACGGGGCGGACCCGGTGTTGCCGCCCCGC
>JANNQE010000367.1:0-11056 GCA_031441625.1 Planctomycetia bacterium | reverse complement strand
GTGGGTGCGTGAGCGGTCCGGCAGTCTTTGGCAATTGGAGCGGGTGGGGGCTGCCGGACCAGGGGTTCGGACGGTCGCCGGGGAGGGTCTGCGCCGAACCAACCCCCGCAACGCAACGTCAGCGAGAAGAATCACTGAGGCTCACCTAACGTTCCTGGGGCGGCCCCTCACCTCAGCCACCACCGGGTCACTTCCGCCAACGGCAGCAACACTGCCAATAGTCCACCGGGCGTCACTCGTCGATGACCAGTCGCTTGAGCTTCGCTTTGCCCCATGGCGACACGACCACTTCGGCCGTCAGCGTCCCCTTGCGGGCGGCGTCCTCCCACTTTCGGCCCTCGCCTTCCTGGACATAGTACGCCTCGATACCAAAGGCCAAACCGCCCCATCGGTTGCGTCCGTGGTGACCGATCAGGTACGTTCCCGAAGTCGGACGTTGGTAGCTGGCCGACACCCCACGCCAGTGCCGGCCGTTGGCGTCCGGCTCGACGGTGACGTAGACCGGGTCTCCCCGCTAACCGTTGTCCGGGGGCTGCATTTGGTTGATGTCGTAGTTGAGGATGACGTAGTCGCCGCGGAATAAATCGCGCGGATCGACCGGCCGGACGCGCAGCGTGATCGTCTCGCCGAACAGCAGCGGGGTGGACTCGGCGGCGATCATCCCGACCAGGAATAGCAGGTGGAACCCGGCGGCGACGAGCAGGACCGGCCGGGCACGGTCGCGCACCCACGTCAGCGCCCCAGACACCCAGGCGGGTCCCGGCCAGGCGCCAGCGGGGGCGACCGGGGCAGACGGCTCGTGCCGCTTGAGCCGCGTCCAGAAGCGGGCGACGACGAACAGCGCCGCCCCGCACAGGGCGAAGATCGCCGCCGCCCCGAGCATCCCGCCGGCCCCGCTGAACAGATCCAGGTATCGGGCGATCGCCCAGATCAGGAAGTACAGCACGCCGGCCCCGAACGGTCGCACACGCTCCTCGCGCACCCCGACGTTGACGAGATAGATCGCCAGCCCGACCATCGCAATGTTGGCCAGCAAGGCCGGCACGACCCCGGCAGTCAGGTCGTCCGGCACCAGCATCGTCCAGCCCGCCAGCCCGACCATCAGCCCCAGCAGCCCGACCGGCACCCGCTCGCGCCCACTCGACGCCGACGCGGCGCGCCACAGGACGAACCCCGCCAGTGCCAGAAACCCGAACGCCACCCCTGGGACGAGCAGCAACGACGCGAACTCCCGCGCCGGGCCGCCCCACCGGCGGTATTCTCCGACTGCCTGCCAGAACCACCACGAACTCATCGGGATCAGGGCACCGGCCGCCAGCAGCGTCCCCCACAAGCGATACGGGATCGCCATTGGGTCACCGGGCCGATGCGTCTCGGTGGCGATGAGCAGCAGCGACCCGACGCCGCCGATCCAGAAGACCGACAGCGGCGACAGCCCGAAACGCCACGCGAACGCCTGCAACACCACCCACCAGGCGAACAGGGCGACGTACAGTCCGACCGCCGTCGGCGACGACCGCCGGTATGCCCACACCAGCCCCGGAGCCGCCAGCACCGGCAGGGCCCATGCGCCGTTGGGCAACAGGTCCCAGACCCACCACGGCCGCAGGTGCATGAACCCCAGCGTCTCCATTCCGGCCCAGGTTGCCATCAACCCGACGAACAGCAGGTGGAGCAGCACCGAGTCGAGGACGAGGGCGAACGGCAGCACCCCGACGGCCCACCAGAAGACGCCGTCGGGGTAGTGGGCGTCGAGGTGGAATGCCTGGCCGATGAGCCAGATGCCGGCCCCGTAGAACAGGCAGCCGAGGAAGAACACGACTTCACTGACGGTCGGCGAGGTACGGCGCAGGCGGAAAGCCAAGGCGTGGGTGCCGGCGATCACCGCGAGGGCAGTGGCGAGTCTGGCCTCCCGCGGCATCGCCTCCCAGTTGAAGCCGATTAGAAGGAGAGCGGCGAGGCCAAACAAGAACGCGCCGAGCCCGAAGAGGGCGAACGATACGCCCGAGCGGCGGCGTTCGCTGACCCGTTCGTCGTCCTCGTAGAGGGCAAGGATGCCTTCGGCCTGCTCGGGACTGACCAGACCCTGCTCCTGCCACGCCGGAAGTGCATCGCGGAGCCAGCGGCGGACGGGCACCGGTATCGACAGTTTCGTCATTGCAGCCCTTCCGGTTTTCACGCTGAACGACCAAGCTCAGCAGCGGCGGGGGCCGAGTGAGCTGCACGTCTGGGAAAGCCTACATGCCCCCGCCGTCTGCTGCAGCGCCTGGTTCACTGCGCTGCGGCCGGGCCGCGCCCGCGGGCCGGGAACTTCGGGCTACACTGTCGGCGGTCCGGTGTGCGATCCCGTGAGTGTCCGTGATGTGCGGGGCGTTCCCCCCACCCGCTGGTTCGACTGGGACGGGGAGTCGTTGCGGCCCCTTCGTTTGGTGACAACCGGGTGTCACTCGACCCCCCGTTGATCCCGTTGGGACGGCTGCGTGTCGTGTCGCCTCCCCCGCCGGACCTCTCTTCCCCCCAAGTTTAGAGGGTCCGATGGCCGTCCGCAAGAAGTCTCCGCCCCGTTCCGCCCCGCCCCCGCCGGACGCCTCCGCCCTGCCGGTGCAGCACCCGCACGCCGCCGGCATCGACGTCGGCGACCGCACCCACTGGGTGTGCGTCGGGCCGAACCCCGAGGACGTCCGTGAGTTCCCCGCCCACACCGCCGGCCTGCGGGAACTCATCGCCTGGATGACGCACCGCGGGGTGACGAGCGTGGCCCTCGAAGCCAGCGGCGTGTACGGGCACGTCCTCTTCCTCACCCTCCTCGAAGGCGGGTTCGACGCCGTCGTCACCGCCCCCAAGTTCACCAAACAGATCCAGGGGCGGCCCAAGACCGACAAGCGGGACTGCCAGTGGATCTACCGCCTGCACGCGCACGGCCTGCTCCTGCCGGTGTTCCAGCCGGACGACGCGACGCAGACGCTCCGCGAGTACGTGCGGCAGCGGGGCACGCTGGTGCGGCTGTCGGGGCAGCACATCCAGCGGATGCAGAAGGCGCTCGAGCTGATGAACCTGAAACTCACCACGGTGGTGGAAGACATCACCGGTCACACGGGGCTGAAGATCCTCCGGGCCATCCTGGCCGGCGAGCGGGACCCGGTCACCCTCGCCAAGCTGCGGGACCGCCGCTGCAAGAAGACGGAAGCGGAGATCGCCACGGCGTTGGAGGGCCGGTACCGGGACGAGCACGTGCTGGAGTTGCGGTGCTGTTTCCACCTGTGGGAGGAGTACCTGGCGATGATCGCCGAGGTGGACGAGGCGAACGCGGTTCAACTGCGACGGGTGACGAAGACCACGCCGCTGCCGCCGCTGGTCAAACGCAAGCACGTGCGGGGGCGTCGCCCGCACGATCCCGCGTTCGACGTGCGGACGGCGTTGTACCTGATGCTCGGCCTCGACCTGACGGAACTGGAAGGGCTCGACGAACTGAACGCGTTGACCCTGGTCAGCGAACTGGGCACAGACCTGAGCAAGTGGCCGACGGTGAGGCACTTCACCAGTTGGCTGGGGCTGTGCTCGAACTTCAAGAAGACCGGGGGGAAGGTGCAGTCGAGCCAGACGCGGCGGGGCAAAGGGCGGGCGGCGTACACGTTCCGATAGGCGGCGTGGAGTTTGATGCGGAGCAAGAGCTATCTGGGAGCGTTCCTCTTGGCTGATCGGAACTCGCTATCTGTGTGTTCTCGGCTCATCCCGGATTCGGTACGGATTTCGTTCGGTCGGGGTCGGTGCGGACGAACTGCCGATGCAGCCATTGCACCGTCTTGCCGAACGTTCGCTTCGCCCAGTTGTCCACGGCTTTCTCCGGCACCCGATCGACGTCCGCCCGCATCTGTTCCGGGGTCGCCTCACCCAGCATCGCCCCCAGTCCCACGCTCAGCACCGTCAAACCGCTCTGCGCCTGATCCCGCGATAACCGCTTCTGCACACCGAACGCCGATTCCAGTACCTCCGTCGAGCCGACCAACCGTTCTCCCACCGGCAAACCACGCCCGTAACGTCCCACGGATGCCCGCAGCCGATGCCGTCATGCCACCGTCACCGCGTGGTCGCTCACACCCAACGACTCCCACGCCTCATCGAGGACCGCCTCGCCACGCGTGAACAGACCTTCCACCCGCACCTGACGCAGCATCACTCGCACCAGTTCGTGCTGCTCGTCCCACGCCGCGAGTGCGTCTGCCTATTCCAACACCCACCCGTAACGCCGCACCACCTCGGCATTCGGTTCCGCCTCGGCCAACTTCCCAAGCACGATCCGGCCGAACCGCACGAACGCCCCCACACTCATGTACCGCGCCTTGTTCCTCAACTTTGGGGCCAGCAGGTACGCCGAATCGGTCTGCCGGATCGCCGCCGCCGTCTCGTTCATCCGACGCGTGAACGCCTGCCAGCGCGGGTCGTTCTCCCAGTAGTGCTTCAGCAGATTGGCGGCGTGGTGGGCCGCGTCCGGCACCGACGCCGTCTGCGGGTGACGTTCCCGGAACTGTTCGATCCCCTTCTGGAGATCGGCCGCGCCGTCGGCGACGATCGGCCGGGGCACGCCGGTGCGGGCAACGGCTTTCTCCAACTCCTGGTCCACGCGTTCCCGGTTCGAATCCTCCATCGGCACCATCGCCACCAGGTGGAGGTCGGCCAGTTGCAGGGGACGCACGCCGAACGGGACGCCGTCGAGCGGAACACCGACGATGACGAAGAGTTTGGTGGAGCCGATTGGCAGGGTGTGGTCGATGAGCCAGGCCCAGCGGTGGTCGTGCGACAGGGGTCGGGTCAGATGGGCGTAGCCCAGTCGCAGCAACCACGAGCGGACGGTGGTGGCGCAGGGCGTGGGGTGGGGCGACGGAGTGCTGTCGTTGACGGAGGCAAAGACAGCGAGGGCGGCGGCGGTGCCGCGGAACGAGAGTCCCGCGTGACGCACGAGGGCGACAGCGAGGTGGATGACGGCGAAACTGTCGTGACCACCGCGGGGTCGGTCGAGTTTTTGGGGGACGCAATCGGTGCGGGAGCCGGTCGGCGTGCCGCTTCAAGTTGGGTTTCGAGTTGGGTGACACGCTGTTGGAGTTGTTCCGCCCGTTGCCGGTGCAGGTCGCGGGACGCGTCCAGATCGCGGACCCGAATTTCGAGGGCGTTGCGTTGCGCCTTGCGTGTGGTGGCCTTGGCCTTCCAGGCATCGCGAGAACGCACCAACTTGGGGATGAGGATGCGGGGCGGGGTACGGAATGCGGCGAGAGTGGTCATGGGGCCTCCTGCCCGGACAGACGAAACACTTTCACCAAGCAGAACTCACCAAGAAGGGAAACACCAGATCAACTTCCCGTTCGCCTAGCGTTCCTCCGTCGCAAGCGGTCGCAGTTGGGAGCCCCGAAGGCGATCACGGCGGCGGCTCACAAGCTGGCGCGGATCTTCGACACGGTGATGCGATACGGGGTGGCGTACCAGAAGCGGAGTGAGGAGGAGTTCAGGACGGAGCATCGGCAGCGGATGGAGGCGAACTTCCGCCGCCGGGCGAAGGAGTTGGGGTACGAGGTGCGGAAGATCGAGGGGCCATCGGAAGAAGCCGGGTTGAGTGCGTGAGCAGTCACGCGGTCTTTGGCAATTGGAGCGGGGGGGCTGCCGGACCGGGGGTTCGGACGGTCGCCGGAGAGGGTCTGCGCCGAGCCAACCCCCGCAACGCAACGTCCGCAACAAGAGTCACTGAGGCTCACCTCACGTTCCTGGAGAGCGGCGGTGTTGCTCGCGCGGGGGAACCACATCACCGCTTCTTCGGAGCCAACCAGTTGACGGCTACAGGTATCAGGTGATGCAACCCCTCCGTCATCTCCGGGTGCGGACTGAAACAGATCACGCGACCGGTTCCATATTCACTCCAAACGATCGCCGATGTCCCCCCCACCATTCCACGCGGCGCGCCTTTCGCGGCGATCCCCGAGGCGAAAACGTTCGCGAATTCGCTCAGTTGATCCTGGTCGGCCATCGCCGAGGGTTCGCGGTGCGCCTTGTGGGTCGTTTTCGACGTGACCGGGGCCGAAAAACGTCTAGCCCGGTCGTGTTGGGAGCCGTTCGACCATGTTCGAGACATCATTCGGGCACGGAAATCGTTGCAGACAGCCTTCGCGGGGGGCACAATCTACGACAGCATAGCCGGTTCGTGTTCCCAGAGACGTCCATCTGGGAAATATCGGGATACCCTCCTCACCTACCTGCCCTGCCGATTCCGCCTCCAACACGCTCGTTCGACCACCCAGTTTAGCCCGGAAGTACGGCACCCGGATGCGCCTCGCACCGACCACCAGCTTCCCGGCTCGCGAAAGGAGTGAACCATGTCACTCGTCAAGTTTAAGTGGCCCGCGCTGGTCACTGCGCTTGGCTTCGTCGCGATCCTCGCGCCGCGCGAGACCGCGGCAACGGACAAGGAGCCGGCCAAGAATGCCGCTCCGGTGAGCAAACTCGACCTGACGCCGGAGAGCACGCCGAAGCTGTTCGCGCTGATCCGGCCGCAGGAGACCGAGTGGCGGCACCTCCGGGTTCAGTGGATGACCGACGGGGTCGCCGCGCGGAAACTCGCGGCCAAGGAGGACCGGCCGATCGTCGTCCTGTACACCGGTGGAGCGGGGTACAACGAGCCGCTCGGCATTTGCTGAAGCGCCGCCTCGCACCACCTGTCAGGTGGCTCAACCCTGTACACCGACGACGCGATCAAGCTGCTCAACGAGAAGTTCGTCTGCTTCGCACCGGGCTGGTACATCAACACGAAGGACGACACCTACCAGGCCGCGTGGAAACGGTTCTACGCCGCGAAACCGAACCCCGACGAGGGGAGCGGCTGGCTGCACGGCACCCAACTCGTGCTGATGACGTCCGGCGGCAAGCTCATCACGGGACGGGTCAAGGACCGCAACGGCCTGGCTGCGGCGCTCCAGGAAGTTCTGGCCGCCTACGCGAAACTGCCCGAAGCAGACCGCCGCCCCAAATCGGTCGAGGGGGACATCAAGCCGCAACCGCAGCCCCTCCCCGGCGGGTTGGTGCTGACGATCTACGACCGCCCGCTGGGGCGCAGCACCACCGGTCAGTACCGCCACCCCGAGGGCGACGACTGCGGCGGGTTCCGCACGCACGCCCCCCACGGCCAGCGCAGTTCGCTGTGGCTGACGAAGGAGGAGTGCGACTCGCTCGTTCCCGAGAAGCCCGAAAAGGGGCAATCGCAGAAGGTGCCCGCGAAACTCGCCAAACGGATCTGGCTCTACGGCCTGATGCCGCAAACGCTCTGGGTCGTGGAGGAGTCGTGGAAGCCCGACTCCGTGAAGGCCGGGGAACTCGGACTGACGGTCGAGGAAGTCTCGCCACAAACCATCCGCATGCGCGTCCACGGGTCCGTAATGCTCACCGCGCCGGGCGTGCTCACGACGTGGCCCGAGCACAAGTTCATCAAGAACCTGGTGAACCGCTATGACGCTCGCCTGGAAGGGACGCTCGTGTACGACCGCGCGAAGGGGAAGATCGTCCGCTGGGACATGGCGGTATTGGGCGACTACTCTGGGCGCTGGTTCGCCGGAAACAGCGGGTGGAAGGAGGCGACGCCCGAGTCGCCGATGCCGCTGGGGTTCGCCTTCGAGGTAGACCAGACCGCGTACGACCTGCCGCCGGAGCGCCGCCGGCCGCGCTCGTTCATGCACGCCTACATGTTCAAGGAGCGCGAGGAGTTCTACTGGGATCCCGACAAGTGGCTCGACGATTGGAAGAAACGACAACCGAAGTAACCCCACCGCAACGACGAGGGCAACGGCTCCCATCCGTTGCCCTCGTTCCTACCTCGCGAGTGCTGCCCATGTGGAAGCGATCGCTCTCCCTCGCGCGGTGCGCGACGTTCGCCACGGCCTTCCTCGCAGGCGACGAACTCCGGCCAATACACCGTGGGCGACGAGATCGAACGCACGGTTTCGTGGAAGAACGGCGGCGACCTGTCCACCCTGGCGGGCAAGTCCGTCCGCCTCCGTTTCGTGATGTGGGATGCCGACCTGTACGCGATCCGCTTCGAATGACCGGCCACCAGGGCAGGAGATCGAAGCTGCGACGATAGCGGAATTGCTCCGAAAAAATCCCGCGTCCAGTCCCGACCCCTTCCGATTCTTCATGGAGATTGACAGATGAATGCCCGCGTGTTCTTCGCGGTAGCTGTGCTTGGAGCCGTGTCTTGCGTGACCATGGTTGAAGATGCCTGGGGACAACAATCGTCCAATAAACTCAACGTCGCGCCGGCTGCCATCGCGACCGACAAGGCGGTGAAATACGACTATGACATCGTCTACGTCCGGGCTCCCCGCAAGGGAGACAACAAGCAGATCGCCTGGGCCGAAGTCTTCAGCCCTTTGCGCGGCGAACCGGGTTCCGACCTGGTGCTGCTGCATCCGGATGGCACCGAGGAGGTCCTCGTGGCCGCCGGCGACGATGCGATCACCGATCCTTTCGTCTTCTTCGACGGCGAATCGGTTTACTTTGCCCGCTATCACAACGTCAAGCGACCAGGCAACGATCGGCCGACATCGCAGAGTTCCGACATCTTCAAGATCCATGTGAAGACGAAGAAGGTAACCCAGCTTTCACGACAGGAGTTCACGCCGAACACGGGAGTCGCCGCAGCCAGCAAGAATCCGCCCGGCGTCTACAACCTCGGCCCCTGTCCGCTTCCGGGTGGGCGGGTGATGTTCACCAGCAATCGCAATGGCTTCGCTCCGACGAAGGGTTATACGCCGACGACGCTACAACTCTTCACGATGGCCGACGACGGCGGCAACGTCGAGATGGTCGGCCATTTGAACATGAACAGCGCCTTACATCCGACGATCCTCAAGGACGGCCGGGTGATGTTCACCAGCTACGAATCGCAGGGCCTGCGCGATCTCCGGAACTGGGGCCTGTGGACCATCCACCCCGACGGCACCAATTGGGGGCCGCTCATGAGCAGTTTCGTGGGTGCGTCGGCTTTTCACTTCATGACGCAACTTTCGGACGGCCATGTGGTCGTCGAAGAATACTACAACCTCAACAACCTCGGCTTCGGAACCTATTACAAACTGGCCGCGCAGGCCCCGGAGGGGGAGCCGTTCTTTGGCCCAGCGTCGCGAAGCGATCCTCGTAACCTGGGTGGTTACCGTAACTCGAAGGATTCCAGGATTTCCTTCAGCCCAAAGGATCTGGAGAACCTGACCACCTTCAGCAACGCCTTTGACGCCCCGGCCCGGCTGTCTGACCCGAAGAATCCCGATTCGCCGCGCGTCGGCAAGGTAACGCATCCAAGTGGCGCCCCCGATAACCACCTGCTAACTGTCTGGACACCGGGCGCCGGCGCCGGCCTCTACGCCAAGCCGCCCGCAATCGACGCCGGCATCTATCTCATCAAGTCCGGCAAGGCGATCGACGAGCCGGGCCAAATGCTGCTCATCAAGAACGATCCGAATTACAACGAACAATGGCCCAGAGCCCTGGTCCCCTATCGGCGCATCCACGGAATTGCCGAACCGGTTCGGCTTCCCACTTTGGCCAACGACGGCTCCTGCTCGCGTCACCTCCCTGCGGGAACCCCGTTCGGCCTGGTCGGCACGTCCAGTCTCTACAAGCACGAAAGTTATCCCGACGGCGTCGTCGCCAAGGGGAGCGTACGCGGAAATTACGCGGGAGGGAAAGATCCGTTTCTCGGGCTGGGATCGCTGCGCTACAACGAGTCGGAAACGCACTGGTCTACCCAGGGAGCCGACGCCGGCCGATACGACAACAGCGACATCCACGCCGTCCGCATCTTGATCACCGAACCGACCACCGACCCACGTCACACGAACAAGACGGGACGGCGCTGGTGGAACGTCGCCAACGAACGCCTTCGCATTCTGGGCGAACTTCCGGTACGGCATTTCTCGAAGGATGGGACCCAGCCGATCGATCCCGACGGCAATCCGGACACCAGCTTTCTCGCCAAGATACCCGCTGACGTCGCCTGGACTTTCCAGACGCTCGACAAGCGCGGCATGGTTCTGAACATGGCTCAGACCTGGCACCAGCTACGTCCCGGCGAGGTTCGCACCGACTGCGGAGGCTGTCATTCGCACAGCCAAAAACCGACTCTTTTCAAGGATACCGCCGCCGCCGCGATGGAACCTTTCGATCTGACCCTGCAGACCGCGCTGATCACGACTCGCAAGAGCGACACGTCGGGGAAACGCTGGGACGTCGGCAACGAGACCGGACTGCGTTACGAAAAACACGTCAAGAACGTCGAGTATTTCCGTGACGTTCAGCCGATTTTCGAGCGGAGCTGCGCCGCCTGCCACACGCAGAAGTGGGAGAAGCCGGCTGGCAACCTGGTGCTCGACGACCACGCGCCAATGGCGGCGCCGAACTTTGGCGGCGGCATGTTGAGTGGTCCAGCCGGAAAGGTTCCGGGCACCTTTGTCCGCCTCGCTCTCGACTCACAAGCCAAGTTCGGCCACAAATCGCCCGCGGGGAGGGGCACCTGGTCGATGCCGCAAGCGACGCGCTACGTTCGCTTTTTCCAGTCGCGCCGCAGTCTCCTGATCTGGAAAGTCTTCGGTCAGCGTCTCGACGGTTGGGACAACGACGATTTTGCCTACGAGGCCATTCCCGGCGACCCAAACTCTTTGGTCTACAAGGGCAAGCCGATTGCCAATACACCGGAGACGCACCGACAGGTCAACCTGGCGTACCTCGGCAGTGCCATGCCTCCGCCCGAAGCGGTCGCCGGCGCCTACATCGCTCCCAACGGGCAGAAGATCAAGGTTGCCCCGCTCAGCGATGAGGATCGTTTCACCTTGGTGCGCTGGATCGACCTCGGCTGTCCGATCGACCTCGACTTCGACGTCAACCATCCGGAGGCGCGCGGCCACGGTTGGCTTGCGGACGACAACCGCCCGACGCTGACCCTGACGACCCCGCGTACCGACGCCGGGCTTACTCGCCTTCTGGTCGGTATGCACGACTACGATAGTGGTCTCGACCTGGAAAGTTT
>JANNQE010000366.1:0-1783 GCA_031441625.1 Planctomycetia bacterium | reverse complement strand
ACTCACCCCACGCCGCGTTCCGCATGGGTCTCGTGCTATGCTGTCGATCCTGAAGTTGCTCTCCGACCCGCAACTGCTCGTCGCCGCACTCGTGCTGGTGCTCATCCAGGTGGTGTGCGTCAACTCAGGTCGCGGTCTTCGAACAGCAGCAGCCCGACCACCAGGACGATGGCGGTGTAGATGAGCGAGTAGCCGAACACGGTGACTGAGTAGCCGGCGAACGCCCCCAGGTCGAGGGGGGTGTCGCGGATGATGGCCGGGCCGAGGTTGAAGTACTCCAGCGCCGGCAGGAACACGTCGAACACGTTGGCCAGGAAGCCGACGAGCGCCGCCCCGGCGTTGGTGCTCTTGTTGTTCGCCGTCACCTGCGCGACGACGGGCGCCAGGTGGCCGAACAGGTAGACGATGAGCACGCTCACCAGGCTGACGACGAAGTGCAGGCGGGTGGCCAGGGCGGTGGCGACGGCCACCAGGATCATCACCTGCCCGAACCCGAGGAGCACGCCGAACAGGAGGGTGAAGCTCTCGGCCAGCCAGATGCGGGCACCGTCCACCAGGGCGGTCGGCCCCATGCCGCCGGCCGACGCCAGATCCACCACCCACACGACCGAGTCTTTGGCCTGATCGGACATCGTCTCGGCGTCGCGGACGCGGTCCTCGTTGATCGGGTCGAAGGCGCGGTTGGCCATGAGCGCGCCGTTCAGGTTGTACGCCAGCAGCAATGCCATGGCGGCGCACGCCATGAGGACGCCGAAGTACTTACCCAGCAGGAACGAGCGGCGGTTGATCGGCTTGCTGATGACGGTGATGGCCGTCCGCCCCTCGATCTCCTCGCTCACGCTGATGCTGGCCGCGAGCGCGCCGAACAGCAGGGGGGCGAGCAGGACGAGGTCGAACCCCACCTGCTTCATCATCTTGTAGTCGTCGCCGAAGGTGAAGTACGGGACGCACACGGCCAGCCACATGGCCGCGTTGCCGGCCCCGAGGATGAGCCAGAACAGGGGCTGCCGCCAGCACTCCTTGTACGCCGCCTGGGCCACCGCCCCGGTCTTGCTGATGGACATGCCGACGGAGTCGAAGAAGCGGCCGGTGGACTGGAGGCCGGTGCCCAATCGCCCGACCATCCCGAGCACCCGGAACTTGAACGGCAGGCCGACGGTCAGGTACCACGGCAGGCCGACGATGAACACGTCGGCGATCAGTTGCAGGTGCAGCACCATGCCGTAAATCCGCCCGATCCACTTCATGTCGGTCGACGCCGCCTTGTAACCGATCGCCAGGGCGAACAGGACGGTCAGCCCGAGGATCACCCCGCCCGTCCAGAGCAGGCCGTTGCGGGTGGTGAACGCCCGCTTCATGTCCTTCGGGTCGAGGGCGAACAACCACGGCAGCGCGCACACCACCTGGATGAGCACCAGCACGAGTGCGGCGACGAGCAGTTGCGGGTCGGAGAGCAACTTCAGGATCGACAGCATAGCACGAGACCCATGCGGAACGCGGCGTGGGGTGAGTACGCCGCCGGCCGCCCGGCGGTTCGGCCGACGCTGGTTTACCCGCCGGAGGTGACGGCGGACAGGGAGGAGTGGCCTGCTCGCTCCGCGAGCGGACGCGTCAGAAGTCCCGGCGGTCGGGGTCGAACCGACGGCCTCCCCGGCTTCAGCGGGGCGCTCCACCGGCAGAGCTTCACCGGGGGTGTGTGGGGTGGCCCGGGCAGCGCGGGAGGGGGGTGGGGATACCCCGCGCGGGGGGTGGGGGGCCCCCCGAGGGGCGCAGTTCCGGGCGG
>JANNQE010000365.1:0-3561 GCA_031441625.1 Planctomycetia bacterium | reverse complement strand
CGGAACAGGGGCCGATGCGGATGTATCCACCGTGGAGCGAATCAGACCTTCACCCAACTCCACGCCAGACTCCGATGCCGACGCCCCGTCCGACTCTCGGCGAGAGTCGGCCACCCTACAAGACATCACTTCAGCGTCATCAGGTACTCGATCAGGTCGCGGATCTCGCGGTGGGTGAGCGCCTTGTCCACCGCCGGCATGGCGCTCACCGGGGCCGTCTTGGTGTCGATGTCGCCCGCCTTCACCGTCACCAGTTTGCCGTCGGCCAACTTCACCTCGTAGTCGCCCTTCTCCTCCTTCATGAGGACGCCGGCGATGGTGTTTCCGTCGAGCTTGGTGATGGTGATGCCGGCGTACCCGGCGGCGATCTTGGCGTTCGGTGCCACCAGCGATTCGAGCAGGTGGTCGCGGGTCTTGTCCGGGTTGCGCTTCACGATGCCGTTCAACTCGGGGCCGGCGATGCCGCCGCTCTCGCCCGCCTTGTGGCACCGCACGCACTGGGCGGCCGTGTGGTTGAAGAAGATCTCCTTGCCCCGCTCGGCGTCGCCACCGGTGCGGCTGATCCCGAACCGCCCGACCGGGTCGGGCGGCAGCGTGCCCTCGAACTTCTGCCGGAGCGGGGTCCGCTTGCCCGTGGCGTTCGCCTTCAGCACGTCCCACACGTCCACCTTCAGGTCATTCGGCACGGTGCCGGCGGCCAGTTTTTCCGCCCACGTGTCCACCTCTTTCGCCGCGTCGCCTTTCAACTTGGCGAGGGTGGCGATCGCCCGTTGGCGTTCGAGCATCGGGGCCGCGTCGTCGTTCAGCACCTTCGCCAGCGGCTCGACGGCGAGCGCCGGGCTGGTCTCGGCGAGCAGGTCGCGGGCGTCGGCACGCAGGGCGGGGGAAGCGTCCTTCACCGCGGCGGCGTAGGCGGCGTCGAACCCCTTCGCCTTGCGGGCGGCCAGGAACCGCAGCGCCGCCGCCCGCAGGTTCACGTCCTGCTTCGTGTCCGCCGCCCACGTCTCGAACTGCGCCTCGTCGGCCTTCACGCCGAGCGCGGCCACCAGCCCGATGGCGTCGGCTTGCAGCTTGCCGCTCGTCTTGCTCAGGAGCGCGGGCAACCCCTTCTCCACCACCTCGGCGATCACCTTGCTGTCGCGCTTTTCGAGCGGACGCCAGAAGCCGGTGACGCGATCCCGCGGCGTCGGCTCGGCCCACTGTTTCAGGCACATGAGCGCCTCGGCCCGCACCGCCGACGAGTACGCCGGGTTCGTCAGCACGCCGAACACGGCCTTCGCGTGGTCTGCCCCGCCGAGGCGGTAGGCGGCGTGCAGGGCACGGCGGGCGAGCGGGTCGGACGTGGCCGTGGGGCCGTCGGCCAGAGCCGCGGCGAGGACCGGCTGCTCGCTCTCGATGGGCAAGTCATTGATGGCGCGGGCGGCTTCGTTCCGCACCAGCACGTCGGCGTCTTTCAAAAACAGTGACACCCGCTTGTCACTGAGTTTGCGTAACGCCAGCACCGCCCCCATCCGTACGGCGGCAGAAGCGTCAGCCTTCTTGCCGGCCACCGCGTCGGTGTCGCCGATGCGGGCAATCGCGGTGACGGCGGCGTGCCGCAGGAACGGGTCGGCGTCGCCGTTCGCCTTCAGCACCGCGAACAGCGGCTCGACGGCCGGCTTGTGCTTGATCTGCCCGAGCGCCTGGGCGGCGAAGAACCGCACCCGCGGGCTGTCGTCCGTCAGCAGTTCCACCAGTTTGTCCGCGCTCGCCTCGTATCGGCGGTCGCCGAGCACCTTGGCCGCTTGCGCCCGCACTTCGGCGTCCTTGTCGGCCAGCAATTCGGCCACAGTGGGCAGCACCTTCGCGTCCTTCCGGCTGATCTGCCACAGCCCCCAGATGCCGTGCAGCCGGGCCAGTTGGTTCTTCCCGTCCTTCGCCACTTTGGTCAACTCGGCCACCCCCCGCTTGTCGGCAAGTGCGAACTGTGACCGCTGCCGCACCTTCAGTTCCGGGTGGTCGAGCAGCTTCACCAGCTCGTCCGGCGACTTCTTGGCGAACCCCTCGGCGAACAGTTGCTTCATCTCCTTCACCGGCGTCGTCTCCAGCTTCACCGGGTCGAACACCGTGTACACCCGCCCGCCGGCGCTCGCCCCGCTCCAGTTCAGGTCCACGTAGTCGCTCACGTACAGCTTGCCGTCCGGCCCCAGGTCCACGTCGGTCGCCTTCAGAGGTTTGAAGAAGTCGTGGTAGTCGACGATCTCGTACCCCGCACCCTGCGGCTTGAGTTTCCACGCCTCCAGTCCGCCGTTGCCGGTGTAGTTGCACATGAGGAACGAGTTCTGGTAGCGGTCGGGCAGGCTGCTCCCGCTGGTGAACAGGAAGCCGCTCGGCCCGGTGCCGATGCTGCCGACGCACGGGACGATCCACGCCGGCTGCCCGGCGTGCGGCAGGTGCCACAGGCGTTCGGCGTGCCACGGGCCGGTCAGGTACGGGTCGAGGATCGTCTGGTACGCCATGTTCCACCCGGTGTCCCCGCCGTCGCACACGTACACCAGCCGGGCGTGGTCGCCCTTGTCGCAGTTGTTGTCGTCGGCGAACAGGTTGCCGAACTGGTCGAAGGCCAACTCTTGCGGGTTGCGTAAGCCGCGATGCACCACCTCGAAGTTGCGGCCGTCCATGTCGCAGCGGAACACCCCGCCGGTGCGGGGGCCGACGAACTGCTTGCCCTCCTTGCTGGTCACGTTGAACCCGCGGTCGCCGACGCTGAAGTAGAGCCGCCCGTCCGGGCCGACGATCAGCCCGTGCAGGTCGTGCCCGAAGAAGGCGATGTTCGGCCCGAACCCGGTGAGCAGTTCGTCCCGCTTGTCGGCCACCCCGTCGTCGTCGGTGTCGCGCAGCTTCCACAGGCTGGGGATGTCGGTCACGTACACGTCGCCGTTGTGGGCCAGCACGCCGGCCATGATGCCGTCGAGCGGGCGGTTGAAGCCGGTGGCGAACACGGTGCTCTTGTCCGCCTTGCCGACGCCCTTCGTGTCTTCCAGCCGCCGCACCTGGTCGGAGTACTTCGTGTACCAGTCCATGCCGCCGGGCACGCGGCCCTTGTGCTTCTCGTACGCCTTCAGGCGATCGGCGGGGGTCTGGATTTGCAGGTCGTCGTCGAGGAAGAAGCTGAACGGGGTGGCCGGGTTGTCGCGGTTCTCGACCACCCCGCGGCCGAGGCGGTGGACTTCGGCCAGGAACACGCGGCCCTTGTCGTCCACGCTCAGGGCGACCGGCGAGGCGGTCATCGGCTCGGCGGCGAACAGCTCCACCGTCATGCCCTTCGGCGCTTTGAGCGCGGCCATCTGCTTGGTGGCCTTGTCGGTGCCGTCGGGCAGGTCGGGTTCCTTCACCGGCACCGGGTCGGCGGCGATGAGGGCGACGGGCAAGAGCAACAGCGGGAGCAGGAGCAACAGGCGGCGCATGAGCACACCGGAACACGAGGGAAGGCAGGACGGATAGCGTACCAGAAGTGGCGGCCAGGTGCGCCGGTTCGCCGCGAGGCGGAGACGAGCGCGCGAAGCCGACGCGCTCGTCTCC
>JANNQE010000364.1:0-5351 GCA_031441625.1 Planctomycetia bacterium | reverse complement strand
AGGCATTCCTGCCTGTGCTGGTGGGACACAGGCAGGAATGCCTGTGCCACCGATTTTGCCCGGAGCCTCCCGCCATGACCTACCTGTGCCCGCGGTGCCTGACGGTCGGGGCGCTCGCCGAGTCCACCACCCCGGACGGGGAGAAGTACTGGAAGTGCCCGAACGCCGAGTGCGGGATGGACAACATCCCGCACCGCTACACCGAGCGGTACGACGCCTTCCCGCCCGTCCCGTTCACCCTCATCGGGGCCACCGCCCACGGCAAGACCCGCTACCTGGTCGGCCTGTTCAAGCAGTTGAAGACGGCGGCCGACCACTGGGACGGGTTCTACGCCGACCCGCTCGACATCGCCCAGCACGACCGCCTGGAGGAGAAACTGCTGCGGTACGAATCCGGCATGGAGGAGGACTTCACCCAGGTGGTCGACATCCCCGAGCCGCTCGTCATCCGCTACCGCGGACTGCCGCGGGTGGGCGGCTGCCAGATGATCTACTTCGACAACGCCGGCGAGGCGTACGACGAGTCGGCCGCCAAGTTCCGCCGCACCAGCGGGTTCATGACCCGCGCCCCGGCCATCGTCTGGATCGTCAGCATCCGCGAGAAGGGCCAGTTCGCCGACGACCCCGACCGCATCGGAGACGTGCCCTCCCGCTCGCTCGAGCGGATCCTCGGCATCTACCAGCAGGCCGTGTCGTCGATGAACGGCAACCCGCGGAACCAGACTCTCGTGTTCACCCTGACGAAGGGCGAACGGCTCGAAGGCCTGCCCGGCTTCCCCGACTCGGCCGCACGGCTGCTCCGCGAAGACCTGCTCGACACGCACACCGACCCGTGGGCCAGGCTCGACGGCGTGTCCACCGACCTGCTGCACTGGCTCCGCACCACCCGCTACAAGGAGCTGGTGAACCGCCTGTGCGAGACGTTCAAGGCGGTGCGGGTGTGCGTGGTGTCGGCCCAGGGACGGGAGCTGAAACCGGGCGAGGCGGGCGGGGAGTTCGAGCCAAAGGCCGTCCTCGCCCCGCTCTTCTGGTTGTGGCGGACCGACCGCCCGGCCGTCACGGTCGAGCGGAACGGCACGGCCAGCGTCTACCTGTCGGTGGCCGAAGCGTTCGCCGCCGGCATCCCGCCGGGGTCGGTCGTGCGGCTCGGGCCGGGCGAGCACCGCGTCGAGAACCCGCTGCGGGTGCAGGGGCCGATCAGCATCCTCGGCGACAGCCCCGAATACACCTTCCTGGTGGGCACCGGCGGGCGGCCGGGGGAAGAGTTCGTGCTCGGCATCGGCGGCACCGGCGACGTGCGGCTGGCCAACCTGACCATCGAGCGCAAGGGCTCGCTGGCCGGCGACGTGGTGCGGATGATGGGCGGCAAACTGCTGGCCGAGCGGGTGCGGTTCCGCGGCGGGAAGGAGGCGGACGACAAGTCGCAGGTCGGGTGCGGGCTGGTGATCGGCCGCGGGGCGAGCGGCACACTCCGGCACTGCGTGTTTCAGGACAACGCCCGCACCGGCCTGTGGGTGTTCACCGGGGCGGCGGATCGGGTGGAGGTGGGCGAGTGCGTGGGGAGGAACAACCGCACCGGGCTGTTCATCACCGGTGCGGGCAAAGTGACCGCCGACGACTGCCGGTGGGACGGCAACCGCTACGGCGTGCGGGTGACCGACCAGGGGCAACTGACCGCCCGCGGCGGCGGGGCGGCGAACAACCGCAAAGACGGCGTCGAGGCGTCCGGTGACAGCCGACTGTCACTGACCGACTTCGGCAGCACCGGCAACACGCGGAACGGGCTGGAGTTTCAGGCCGCGGCCGGGGGCACGGTGAGCGGCGGGCGGTTCACCACGAACACCACCGGGGTGCAAATCGGCGGGCACTGCCAAGTGCAGATCGACAAGGCGGAGGTGAGCGACAACCGCGGCGACGGGCTGGTGTTCGACGAGCAGAGCGGCGGGGCGGTGACGGGCGGAACGGTGGCCGGGAACGACGGGTACGGGTTCGCCCTGAACGGGACGGTGACGGTGGACTGCAAGGACGTGCGGACCGCCGGCAACAAGTCCGGCCACTGGAAGGTGGCCAAGACGGTACCGAAGCTGACGCGGGTGGTCAATTGCGGAGTGGGGAGAGATGACCGCCCGAAGGGGATTTTCGGGTAACATTCGCGTCGGGTGAGCCGTGCCCCGTGAGGTGCCGGGTTCCGAACTGACGGAGGGAATCGACATGCCAAGCCCGTTCCCCGGTATGGACCCGTGGCTGGAAGACGAAGACCTCGCACGCTGCCTGCACTTCAGCTTCTGTGTGAAGCTGTCGGACGCACTCAACGTCGTGCTGCCGGTCGGGTACGTCGCCACGTTCGAACATCACGAGCGGTGGGAATCGAGCGGCCGCCCGCCTGCGGTGCCCGACCGGATCGTCTCGCCTGCCTCGAGCGAGGCACCGCCTCACCGGCTCCCCACCCGCGAGCGGTTTTTCCCCACCAAAGAGTTGGCCGTCCGAGTCCTCCGCGTGTCCAAACCGGACCACGTCCGAACGGCAGTGTTGGAGGTCGTCAGTCGTGAGGCGCGGACGCTAGGGCGGCCGGCCCGCGCCCTGTTCGAGCAGCGACAGCGAGCCGACATGATGAACCGGACGAACCGCGTCGAGATCGACCTGTTCCGCGGCGGGCGGCCGGTGTCGATGGTGTGTGACCGACTCGCGGCCAGTGTGTGCGGGCACGACGGCCCGTGCGTCGTCGTCTTCCGAAGCGACCGCCCTGCCGAAGTGGACGTTTATCCCGTCCGCCTCGAAGCGCCGCTCCCGGCCGTTCGTGTTCCAGTCGACGCTGGAGTGCCGGATGTGCTCATCGAACTGCAACCATTGCTCGACGACTGCTACCGAGCCGGAGCCTACCACAAGTGCGTGGACTACCGCGAGCCGCCCGATCCGCCGCTGACGCCCGAACAGCAGGCGTGGGCCGACGCCATCCTGCGTGAGCGGGGCTTGCGGCCGGTGGCGTGAAGATCTCTGCGGGGCGGAACGCGCCTCCCCCACCCGCCCGGCCGTCGGTATCCTTCCCCTCCGGTGACGCGTTCCGGAGTCTTCACATGATCTCCTTCAACTGTGGGTGCGGCGAGCCGCTGGCGGCGGCCCCCGAGCACACCGGCCTTCAGGTGCAGTGCCCGAAGTGCGACGCCCGGCTGACCATCCCCGCGGCCGAATCCGAGTTCGAGTACGCCTCCGACGACCCCGCCCCGCCGCCCAAGAAGAAGAAGCCGGTGATGGTGGAGGAGGACGCCCCCGCCCCACCGAAGAAGAAGGCGAGGCTGGTGGACGAGGGGGAGAAGCCGAAGAAGAAGAAAAAGGCGAAGCGGAACTACGGCGACGACGACGAGCCGGATCACGTGAAGGCGCTCATGGCGAAGGCGAACGCCGACCTGGACGAGGAAGAGCAGCGGCACGCCCGCGAGGGCGGGGGCATCCACTTCACCCCCGGCATCATCGGCGGGGGCGTCGCCTTCCTGGTCGGCTCGCTCCTGTTCTGCGTGTTCATCTGCGTCTTCGCCCACCCGATCGTTCTCGTCGCGTGCGGGGTCATCGCGCTGGGCGGGCTGATCCGGTGCGTGCTGTCCTTCCTCGGCAAGGGGGTGGACTGAACCGGACGGGCGGCGGCCCGTAGAATACTCGTGATGTCTCCCCCCGACCCCACCGAACCGCTCGTCTCCCTCGTCGGGGCCGGCCCCGGCGACCCCGGCCTGCTCACCCTGCGGGCGGTCGAAATCCTGGCCGTGGCCGACCTGGTGCTGTACGACCAACTCGTGCCGGTGCGGCTGCTCGACTTCGCCGCCCCGCACGCCGAGCGGGTGTGCGTCCGCGACCTGCCGGCCACCGCCCAAGATAAGTACCCGAGCATCTACTCGCGGATGATCGAGGCCGCCCGCGCCGGCAAGCGGGTGGTGCGGCTGAAGGGCGGCGACCCGCTCGTGTTCGGCCGCGGCGGGGAAGAGGCCGAAGCGTTGCGGGCGTCCGGCATCCCGTACGAGATCGTGCCGGGTGTGACCGCCGCCCTCGCCACCGCCGCCTTCCTGGACATCCCGCTCACGCACCGCGCTCACACGTCCGCCGTCGCCTTCATCACCGGTCACGAGCTGCCCACCAAGCCGGGCAGCAAACTCGACTGGGAAGCGCTCGCCCGGTTCCCCGGCACGCTGGCCGTGTACATGGGAATCGCCCGCCTGCCGATCATGGTGGGCGAGTTGATCCGGCACGGCAAATCGCCCGACACGCCGGCGGTGATCGCCGAGCGGGTGAGCACGGGCGAGATGCGGTCGGTGAAAACACGGCTGGCCGACCTCGAAGCGGTGCGGCGGGCGGCCGGCTTGGAGGCACCGGGGCTGATCCTCATCGGCGAGTGCGCCGGCTTCCGCCCGGAGGTGTCGTGGTTCGAGGCCCGCCCGCTGTTCGGCCGGCGGGTGCTGGTCACCCGCCCGCGGCACCAGGCCGAGCCGATGGTGCGGGCGCTCGAGCGCCTCGGCGCGGTGCCGGCAGTCCTGCCCACCATGACCATCCGCGACCCGGCCGACTTCGGGCCGCTCGACGACGCACTGGCGAAACTGCGGGCGGCCGACGGCGGGTTCGACTGGCTGGTCTTCACGAGTGCGAACGGCGTTCACGCCCTCTTCCGCCGTCTGAAGCACCACGGCCGTGACGTGCGGGACGTGGGGCGGGTGAAGCTGGCCGCGATTGGCCCGAAGACGGCCGAGGCGCTGGCGCACTACCACCTGACCGCCGACGTGGTGCCGGAACAGTTCATCGCCGAAGGTTTGGTCTCGGCACTCCGCGAACAGGTGACTGGGCAACGGGTGCTGCTGGTGCGGGCGAACCGTGGGCGGGATCACCTGCCGACGGAGTTGGCGGCGGTCGCGAGCGTGACGCAAGTGGTCGCCTACGAGCAGGTGGACGACGTGGACCGCCAGTCGCCGGCGCTGGAGGCCCTGCGGCGGGGGGAGATCGAGTTCGTCACGCTGTCCAGCTCGAACGTCGCCCGCGGGCTGCTCGGCACGTTTGACGACCACCTGAAGGGGCGGGTGATGCGGGGCGACGTGAAGCTGGTGTGCATCAGCCCCGAGACGGGCAAGGCGGTGCGGGCGCTGGGCTACCCGGTGGCGGGGGAAGCGACGACGTACACCGCCGACGGACTGATCGAGGCGGTGAAGAAGCTGGCGGCGGAAACGCCGGTGCATCCGAGCGGGCGAACAGGGGGAGGGGACGAAGAGTAGGGTGGCCCGCTCTCGCCGAGAGCGGGGGTTCGGATTCCCGCTCGGTAGGGTGGTCCGCTCTCGCCGAGAGCGGCAATCAAACACCCGCTCTCGGCGAGAGCGGAC
>JANNQE010000363.1:0-7552 GCA_031441625.1 Planctomycetia bacterium | reverse complement strand
GAGTGCCGCCCGGCAGGCGGCACCTACCACGAATCCTATGCCCCCCATTCAATTCCTGGCCGAGAAGCGCGAGAACGGCAAGACGGTGGCCGACGTGCTGCGGCGACGGTATCAACTCACCTGGTCGCACGCCAAGCGGCTGGTCGAGAACGGCCACGTCCGCGTGGCCGGGCAGACCACCCGCGCGCCCGAACAGCGGGTGAAGACCGGCAACCGCATGTGGATCGCGGCCGGCGCGATCGAGCAACCGCCGGGCGACGGGGAGGCGAAACCGGCCAAGGCGAAGAAGGCCCCCGCCGCGCCGAAGGCCCCCGCACCGAAGGCGAAAAAACCGCCGGTTCCGGTGAACGTCATCCCGCTCGAGATCGTCTACTCGGACGACGCCATCGTGGTCGTCAACAAGTCGGCCGGCCTCACCACCTCCCGCAGCCCGGAGGAGAAGGCGGAGTTCGGCCGCGGGAAGAAGTACCTTCCCACCACCCTGGCCGACCAACTGCCGGCCTCGCTCGGCACGCCGAACCGCAAAGTGTACGCCGTCCACCGCCTCGACCGCGACACGACCGGGCTGATCGTGTTCGCCCGCACCGCCGACGCCGCCAAGCACCTGACCGCACAATTCCGCAAGCGGACGGTCGACCGGCGTTACCTGGCCGTCACCCGCGGTGTTCCAAAGGAAGGGCGGATCGAGTCGCGGCTGATCGACGACCGCGGCGACGGCCGGCGGGGGAGCGGCGACGGGGACGACGGCGAGCGGGCCGTCACCCACGTGCGTGTGATGGAGCGGCTGGGGAAGTGCGGGCTGGTCGAGTGCAAACTCGACACCGGGCGGACGCACCAGGTGCGCATCCACCTGGGCGAGGCCGGCACCCCGCTGTGCGGCGAGCGGATCTATGACCGCCCACTGAACGGTGCCCCGCTGCCGGATGAGAGCGGGGCGGCACGCCCGTTGCTCCACGCCTACCGCCTGGGTGTCGAACACCCCGACGGGAATGAATTCCTCGGCTGGGAGTCCGACCCGCCGGCGGATTTCGCCGCAGTGCTGGCGAAATTGCGGTCGGAAGCTGGGGGAACGGCGGAATAACTGCCGCGTGTGACGGATCGAACCACACACCCGACCCGACAGAAATGCGAGCCACTCCGTTTTTTCCTTTGACACCGCCGCCGTCGAAGATCATGAATATTCACACGGCCCCCGAACCCGCCGCCCGACCGGGAGCGACCTACGGTTCTGGCATGACCGCCCACACCTCCCCGCGGGATCACGGATGACCGAGCGGGGATTCACCCCGGGGGCCGCCGGTCCGGTGGCCGCCCGAATTCCGGACTCGACCGACCGGGTTCCCCCGTCCGAGCCTACGCCCCTCACAGCAACACCTCACGTGCCCACCGCCCTGCTCACACCGCCCGCACCCCTGAACGCGACCGACCCGCCGAACCGGGTGGCCGCCGCCGACCCCGTCGCCCGCCGGCTGACCGGCCTGCACGCCGTGTTCGACGTTCCCGTGACCGGGGGCACGCACGCCGCCACCCTCGCCGCGCACTGCCCGGACCTGTTCCTCGTGTCGGCCCCGGCCGACCGCCGCACCGCGGTGGTGGCGGAAGTGGCCACCCTCGCCGCCAAAGCCGGGCAGCGGGTGCTGGTGCTGGCGAACGACCCGGAGCCGGTGTTCGCGGCCCTGGCCGCGAGCGGGCGGGATGTCGGACGGGCCATCGGATCGACCGAGACGGCCGACACCTGCCCGTGCGCCGGGCACACCGCCCCCGCCCGCGGCCGGCGATACCGCGAAGCCGTGCGGGTCGGGCTGACCGACCGCGTGTCCGAGCTGCAAGCCCGCATCAACACCGAAGAGCGGCGGGAGAAACTGCAAGCCGAAGCGGACGCCATCACCGCCGACCTGACCCGCGTGGGTGATCTGGCCGCGGCGCGGGTCGAAGGGGCCATCGAACTGAACTCGTTGGTCGTCGCCCGTGACGCAGCAGTCGCGGCATCGGTCGAACACGCCGCTCACCGGGCCGAAGCCGAGAGCGAGTTGGAGGCGCTGAAGCAGGCCGTCGCCCAACCGGCCGGGTTCTTCAAGAAGCTGTTCGGCGGGGGTGGGAAGCCCGACCCGGCGAAGGCCGAAGTGGCCCAGGCCAAGCTCCGCGAGTTGACCGCCGCCGCCCCGCCCGACCCGCACGCCGCGTTCACCGACGCTCGTGATAAGCTGGTGGCCGACGCCGCCACCGCCTGCCGTGTTGAACTGGATGCCAAGCTCACGGGAGTGCGCACCGAACTGGCCGAGCTGCCGCCGGCTGAACCGCTCGACGAACTGTGCCGGGCGTTCGACGACGCGACCACCGACCTGACCCGGCTGGATGCCGGCCCGCCCGCCCTGCCCGCCGCCGAACTGGACGCCGTGCGAATCGTCGTCGGCCCGCCGTCCGCCGTCGGGCACGACCCGTTCGCCACGCCCACGCACCCGGAAGTGGAACCGCGGTTCGACCGCGTCGTGTGGGCCGACGCCGAAGACCTGACCGACGAGGCGTTCGCCGCCGCCGCCCCGCTCGGGGCCGCGTGGGTGCTCGTCGGCTCGCCCGACCCGCTGCACGCCCCCGCCTACCGCAACGGCCGCCCGCGGTCGCCCTTCTTCTCCGGCTGGTGGCACCGCCTGCACGCCGCCGCCTGGGCGCACGAAGACGGCCGCACGCTCGCCCGGTTGCTGACTGTCGAAAAACGCGCCGACCTGTTGTGCGAACCGCTGCACGGCCGGCCGGACGTGGAAGTGCGGTGGGCCGACCGCGACGGCACGCACACGCTGGCCGAGGTGCTCTTCCCCGCCGGGATGCCGGTGCCGGAGGCGAAGGCGCTGCTCGCCAGTGACGCCGACGAGGTACGGTTCACCGCCTACGGGCCGACCGAGTGGGACGTGGCCGGCGATGTCATCCGCTGCGTGTGGACGGCCGTGGACGCGGCGACCGGGGTGCGTGAGTACGCCGACCTCGGGGGCGGGGTGCGGGAACGGACGGTGAGCGGCATGACGGCGGCGGTGTACTTCGCCGCGAAGAGTTGGACCCGCGACACCGCCGCCCGCTGGCTGAGCGAGCGACTGTTGTCGGCCGTGCGGTCGGCCATCTTGTAGCCGGACGTGGGCCACACTCACCCGCGCGCCAGCCGCCACCCGGCCCACGCGCCGAGTAGCCCCGCCAGCACCGACCCGAGCACGTACCCGCCGGCGGCGACGTACCGCTGCTGCTCGATCATCTGAAGCGTTTCCACGCTGAACGTGCTGAACGTGGTGAACCCGCCGCACACGCCCACGCCGAGCAGCATCCGCCAACTCGCCTTGTCGTCGCCCGCACACGCCGTCGCCACCACGCCCAGCACGAACGAGCCGATCACGTTGATGGCGAGCGTGGCCCACGGGAACTGCCGGCCCCAGTCGAACTGCCTCACCCACTCGCCGGCCCAGAACCGCAGCACCGCCCCCGCCCCACCCCCGGCGAACACGAGCAGCGAATGCGGCAGAGTGGAGGCGTTCATAGGGGACTTGTCGCCTTTGCGAACGGCCGACTCACGCCGCCGTACTCTTGCGCTTCGCCGGACGCTTTGGCTTGGCGAGTCCGCCGAGCAACTTGCCGATCGGCTTCGACCGGATGTGCGGCTTGATGGCCACCAGGCACTCGAACGCGAGTTCGGCCGGCGGCACCCCGAGGGCGGTGGCAATGGCCGCCAACCGCTGGTCGCTGATGCCCACCTTGTTCGCTTCGTATTTGGCCACCTGGCTCTTGTCCAGCCCCGCTTTGTCGGCCAGGGTTTCAAGGGTCAAGTGGGCCGCCTTGCGCCGACGGGCGATCACCTCGCCGGCCCCACGGATGACGAATTCGGCCACGGTGATACCTCCGGAGTCAGTCGGTGTCGTCGAGCGGGAGCGTGGACCACACCCCGATCAGCCAGAAGGCGATGCCCGCGGCCTGGGCCTGGGTGAACGCCGGGGACCTGGCCCACGGCAGGTGGTCGCCGTTGATCTTCCGCAACGCCCGCCTGGCCCGCCGGCGTGACTGCTCGTCACTCACAGAGGGGTTGTCGGGCGCCGCACTCCTGGCGTCCAGGTCGGCCACCAACCGCTCAAGTGCGTCGCGGGTGCGGACGAGGGAAGCGATCAACTCGCGCGCGTCCGGCGATTGGCCTGGGCGAGCCATCACACGTCCTCCCCGACCTAACAATAGTCGATCACCCGCCGCACCGCAATCGCCTCGTGGCAAGAATTGCCACAACCCACCCGCCGGGCGGCACCCGCACGACGTGTCGGCGTCACCTCTCCTCGCGTTCTTGGAGTCGGGCCGCGAACTCCTTCGCCGGCCGCCCTCACCCGCACAACTCGACCGACAGGTCGGCATTCTTGAACACGGTCAGGTAGTCGCCGTCCGGGGCGCACCACTCGCCGGTGCACTGGTCGTTGTTGTTCAGGTCGTACACCCACAACACCCGCTTGCCGTAGGCCGCCCACGACCGCATCTTGTCCGCCGCCTTGGACGGGTACTTGTCCAGGGCGCACACGGTGTTCGCCCACGGGTCGATGGCCATGACGTTGTGGTACAGCACGTGCCCGTCGATGAGGTCGACCGTCAGGTCGCCGCGCTGCGACATGTCCCACAGGCTGGTCGCCCCGCCGAGGACGGCGAACGCGTGATCCGCCCCCTTGTTCCCCATCCCCTTGTTGTTGGTGAACACCCCCACCCGTGCGAGCTGGTCGGCCGGCACGTTGTACTTGGTGTGGGCGAGGTAGCAGGCGAGGGCGGCCAGGTCGCCGCAGTTGGCGGCCGACACGCCCTGGGTGGCCAGCATCCGGCCGGCGTTGAGCACCCCACCGGTCTGGTAGCCCGGTGTACCCCGGATGGCGGACAACTGCCGGTCGGCCGTCGGCTGGGTCGCCTTCCGCGTGTCCGCTTTGCCGCTGATCTTCTTCCACCAGGAGATGTGCTGGCCGTCGTCGTCGTAGGTCTTGTTGGCCGATTTGAACCCGGCCTCGTACACCTTGCGGACGTCCTTGAACACTTTCTTCGCGGTCGATTCGGCAGACACGGTTGTGGCTCCGGAGTGGGGACGGGCGATGGGTTCCACACTACTACCACCGAGTGCGGCCGGAAATTTCACCGGCGGTCACTTCCCGTCGTCTCGGAGCACGTTCGAGTCTCCCGCCACGGACCGCTCCATGTCCGGCCGGGCGTCACGCCCCGCCCCCGGCGAACACGAGCAACGAGTGCGGCAGGGTGGAAGCGTTCATGGGTGGGGATCCTGTTGGAGTTCACGCTTCAGCGTGATGCATGGTCAACGTCACGCGGAAGCGTGAACTCCAACAGGCCGCGTCACTTCTTCTTGCGTTCCTTGAGATACGCCTCGAACTGCTTCAACTGCTCCTCGAACTGCTGGGTGTGCCCCCTTTTCAATTCGGCCTGTTTGTCAGCCGGGGCCGAAGCGATCATTTTGTCGATCAGAGCCCGACCTTTGTCCGGTACGCCCACATAAATGCTCGTAAACATCAGGTCCCGATAACGGGACGATTCGTCCGAGATGGTCGGCATTTTCATCACGACGTCGATCAGTGTGCCGATCAACTTGTCAGCGGGTACCTCCGTGCTAAGTTGGCCCTCGAAGTATGCGATGCCGATGTATCCCGCCAACCGGGTGATGTCTCGGATCGTCCCACGGGCAGTCCCGTCGGCGATCACCGCTTCCATTGCCTTCGCTGCTGCCTCCATTTGCCCGCTCAGCCCGGCCATTCTCGCCCGGTGAAGTAACGTGCGTGCCTGCCCTGCGAACGACGGATGGGTCTTCAGAAACTCGTCCACCGCCTTGAGCGATTCGGCGGCGATTTTACTCATGATCTCGCCCTGCTTGGCTGGGCTCAATTTGAGGAAGTCTGGCCCCTGTTCACGTATCCTGGCGGAATAGTTCAGCGCCTTCTGAAATTCGCTTTCGGCCCCCGCGAGCGCGTCCGCATCCTGTGGCCCCTTCCAGGTGCCGTCCAGAAGTTTCGGCAGCACATCGGGCAGCAAGTCGGTCAGTTCCGGACGACCCGTCTCGATCCCGAAAAAAGCGATGTGCTCGATCTTGCCGTCCTTACCGACGACGAAAAGGGCGAGATCGTTGTTCGCGCCGTAGGCCTTCCTCGTCGCATCGGCCTTGTCGCTGGCAAAGGCGAAGGTGAACTTGGGTTTGGCTTTGGCCACGAACTCGGCCTCCCGCTTGCCGAAGTCGCCGTCCCGCCCCTGCCCAGTCTCCTCAGACCCGCTTCCGATGGCCACGGGGATGATGTCCTTGTGTTTGGCGTGCAAAGCGTCGATCTCGCGGAGGATGCGCGAGGACTCGCTCCGGTACGCCTCCCAGAACACGACCACATACACTTTGTCCTTCTCGAACGCCTTCACCTCCGGCCCCTGGTGCCACTTGCCGACGGTGAGCGGCGGGGCGGGGTCGCCGACCTTCAGCTTCGGCTCGTCCTTCTTGGCGGGCGGTTGAGCGACGACTGGCGGCACGGCCAACACGACCGCGAACAAGGCGCACAGAACGGAGGAACGCATGAGCCACCTCGGGGGGACTTTCGGACGGGGGGAGAAGATAAGGCGGATCGGTTTCAAGACCGCCCGCCGGCCGCGGATTCGCCGTAAGTGCTTGACCGGCATGGAATCTTCTACGATTGGGAAATGGTTCCACGGGAGGGTGTGGGGGTGGTGGAATGAACCATTCCGACTACTTCGGCACCTCCGGGAACTGCGTGACGGCCAGCTTGGCCACCGGGTCGTACTCGGGGGCGAAGAGCAGTTCCACCGCAGCGGTGTCGCTCGACTTGGCCGTCATCTCGACCACCGGCCCCTGGGCGATGCCGTCGATGAACCCGCGGAGCGGCCGCTTGCTCGGGTCGAGGTTCCGCAGGCGGATGGTGGTGTCGAGTGGCAGCACGGCCGGCCGCCAGAAGGCGGGCAGCAGCACGTTCGACGCGGCCAGCGTGAGCAGTTCGGCGTTGAACGGCAGCGGGGTGGCCCCCATCGCGCGGGCGTAGCTGGTACTGCCGGCGGCGGTCGAGATCAACATGCCGTCGGCGACCACCTTTTCCATCCGGGTGACGCCGTTCACGCACACCTCGATCCACGCCGTCTGGCCGGTCTCGCGCTCCACCCAGCAGTCGTTGAATGCCACGTTCCGCATCGGCTCACGGCCGGGGCCGGTCGTCTCTACGTCGAGCAGGGGCAGGCGGTACTTCCGCAAGTCTCGGTCCCAGAAGTCGTCGGACGGGTCGTTCAGCAGGAATCCCAGGTGCCCGGTGTTCAGGCCGAAGAAGGGCAATTGATCCGGCCAGTGTTGGCGAATGGCCCGGAGCATGGTGCCGTCCCCGCCGATGACGACGATGGCCTCGGCCGGCTCGCTCACGAACGGCCGCACCCGCTCGGCGAGCTGGCCCGCCTCGTGCCGGTCGCGGTCGAAGAACAGCCGCACGCGGCGGTGGGGCAGGCGGAGGGTGGTAGGCATGGGTGTTGCTCCCCTCTCCCGCCGGGGGAGAGGGGTTGGGGGTGA
>JANNQE010000362.1:0-9890 GCA_031441625.1 Planctomycetia bacterium | reverse complement strand
ATCTCATCGACCTTCCCCGGATTTGGCGAGATGGGGGCGTCAGCCCCCTGGTGATTGAAATGCGAACCAGGGGGCTGACGCCCCCCGCTCGCCAATGTCGCCTACGCCACCTGCGAGAACACCTCGCTCACCTTCACCTTGCGGGCGTTCCAGCTCGGCAGCGCCGACCCGATGAGGCCGATGAACACCCCCAGCAGCGGCCCCATCCAGAGCACCTCCAGGGGCACCTTCAGGCTGGCGAAGAAGGACGCCCCGCCGCCCGCCCCCTTCGCCCACCCGGCCACCAGCATCACGCCGAAGTACATGGCCCAGGTGGCCAGCATGCCGCCGAACAGGCCGATGAGTACGGCTTCCGCCACCACCGTGCTCATCACCTGCCCCGGCCCGAAGCCGAGCACCTTCATGACGGCCATCTCCTTCCACCGCTCCCGCACGCCGATGGTGATGGTGATGCCCACCACCAGACACATGATGCACACGATGGCCGGCATGACGATCCACTTCATCCCCCACAGGATGTCCTTCAGCCCCTCGGTGAACGCCCCGACGATGGCCGAGAACGTCTCCAGCTTGGCCGCCGGGGTGAACGACGTGTTGTTGTTCACCTTGCCGGCCAGCTTCTCGTAGGCCGCCTTGCTGGGCATCCGCACCCACACCAGGTTCAGGCAGCGGTCGGCCTGCGGGTGCCGCTTGCCCGTCCGCCGCTCGTACTCGTCCAGCTTGCTCCGCAGGTAGTCGTACCGCATGGCCGCCGCCCCGCCCATCCGCCCGCCGCCGGGGAACGCCCCGACGATGATGCACTCGAACGTCAGGTCGGGGTAGTTGGTGCTGTACACGGTGATCTCGTCCCCCACCCGCTTGTTCATCAGCCGCAGGCGGTCTTCGCCCACCACCACGTGCCGCGGGTTCTTCTTCACCACCTCCATCACCCGCCCCAGTTCGGCCCAGTTCGCCTCCCCCAGGTCTTCCCGGTTCAGCCCCTGCTCGGCCATCATCCCGCCGGTGATGGACTCCGGGCTGAGGGCGAAGAAGAACAGGCTGTTCTGCGGGGTGGCCTTGCCCTTCTCGGTGCTGCCGCCGACGAAACTCCAGGTCATCACGTTCGCGTCCAGGTCGGCCGGGCGGTCGGCCGGGTCGAGTTCCATCAGCAGCTCCCGCACCCGCCCCTCGTGGCCGGGCGGCATCTGGCTGGGGATGCTGTGCTTCTCGGTCAGGATGACCATCTGCTGGCCCTCCTTGTCGGCCGTCAGCTTGTCGAGCGACGTAACGAACGTGTAGATGAGGGTGAGCATCCCGGTGAGCACGAACAGGGCGACGTAGACGAGCGCGGTGCGTAACAGGTTTCGTCGCATGTTGCGGAACACCAGCCCGCCCACCTTGCTCCACTTGCCGATCGGGTCGGGCAGGTTCTGGGCGACGGACAGGCCGAGCTGCATCGCGAACAGGGCGAGGAAGAAGATGGGCAGGGTGCCGACGCCCATGACGGTCAGGATGGAGATGACCACCAGCAGGCCGAGGACGGCGTAGATGGCCAACTGCATGAGCGACAGGTCGGGGCCGCCGCCGACGAACGCCGCCGCTTCCGGGGGCATGGGGGAGTCTCCGAGAGTGTTCCGTAGGGTGGGTCCAGCGACGGCTTCCGTCGCGCCGACCCACGCGGGTGAATGAAACGTGGGTCGGCGCGGGCGCAGCGCCCGCTGGACCCACCCTACCTGCGGCCTGCTACCGCGCCGCCGCGTACTTCCGCTCGGGGGCGTCGCCGGGCACGATCCGCCCTTTCTCCAGGTGGATGATCCGCTGGGCGCGCTCGGCCGCGTGCGGGTCGTGCGTCACCATGATGATCGTCTTGCCCAGTTCGCTCCGCAGTTGGTCGAGCAGGTCGAGGGCGTTCTCGGCGCTCTTGGCGTCGAGCGCGCCGGTCGGCTCGTCGCACACCACGATGGTCGGGTCGGTGACGATGGCCCGCGCGATGCCCACCCGCTGGCACTGCCCGCCGCTCAGCTTGCCGGGGCGGTGGCTCATGCGGTCGCCCAGGCCGACGATGTCCATGGCGTTCCGCACCCGCTCCCGCCGCTCGCCCGCGCTCATCGGCAGCAGGAGCAGGGGCAGTTCGACGTTCTCGGCGGCGGTGAGCACGGGCAGCAGGTTGTAGAACTGGAAGACGAACCCGACGTTCCGCGTCCGCCACTTGGCCAGTTCGCTCTCGGACATGACCGAGATGACCTGGTCGCCCACGCGGATGCTGCCGTGGGTGGGCGAGTCGAGGCCGGCGATCAGGTTCAGGAGCGTCGTCTTGCCGCTGCCGGACGGCCCCATGAGGGCGACGAACTCGCCCTCCTCGACCTCCAGGTTCAGGTCGTCGAGCACGCGGATCGGCTCGGGCGAGTCGGGGTTGAAGGTCTTTTCCAGTTCGACGACTTCGACGATGGCCATTGGTGTTCCCGTCGGTGCTTCGCCCCGGAGGGGCGTTCGGATGTAGCCTGGGGCGGAAGCCCCAGGTTCCGGTCGACGCCATGTGCAGCCCCGGAGGGGCGTTCAGTCCGGTCGCCGCTCCGCGGCTCGTGTCATGCTTTGGCGTCGTCCTGGGGCTTCCGCCCCAGGCTACACCCGGTCGCCGCTCCGCGGCTCCCCCTCACTCCCGAATCGATACCACCGCGCCCATCTCCGGCTTCAGGTACGTCCCCGGCAGTTCGCCGTCGAACAGCTTCACCCGCACGCGGACGTTGATGCTGTTGTCGGCGCGGTTGGCGATGGGCATGATGCGGTGGACGGTGCCGGCGTACACGCGGTCCTGGAAGGCGTCCGGGCGGACGGTGCATTTCATGCCCACCCGCACCTTGCTGATCTCCCGCTCGGCCACCTTCAACTCGGCCTCCAGGTCGGCCAGGTCGGCCAGGGTGCAGACGGCCCCGCCTCCGGAACTGCTCGCCGAGAACGCCATCGGGTTGACCAGGTTGCCCACCTCGGCGCTCTTCGTCAGGACGGTGCCGGCGATGGGCGCTTTGATGGTGCAGTTGTCGAGCCGCCACTGGGCCTGGAGCAGGCGGGCGGCGGCGGCGGACACGTCGGCTTCGGCGCTCTTCACGTCCGCCTCGAACGCGGCCAGGGTCTCCTTCCGCGGCCCCTGCTTGAGGATGACGAGCGTGGCCTCCAGGTTCTTCTCCCGCGCGGACGACGAGGCGGCCGTCGCCTGCGCCTGTTGCAGCTCGCGGACGGACGCCGACGACCCCAGTCGCTGCTGCCGCTCCAGCTCCTGTTCGGCTTGCAGCTTGTTCGCCTGCGCCTCCTTCAGTTGCGCCTCCACCTGCTCCACCTCCGCCTTCCGCACCGACTTGGGCAGCTGCGCCTCCCGCCGCTGCACGGCCGCCTCCAGCCGCTGCTCGGCCGACACCAGGCCGGCCTTCGACTCGCTCACCTGCGCCTGATACGTGGTCGAGTCGAGTACCGCGATCACCTCCCCCTCGCGGTAGAGCGCGCCCTCCTCGAACTTCCGCGGCGGCTGCGCCACGCCCAGCACCCCGCCGAACACGCTCTGCCCGGCGGCGGTGTCGAGGGCGTACCCCGGCCCGCGGAGTTCGAGCACCTTCCCGCCCACGTCGATCGGGCTGACGCTGATCTGCCGGGCGGTCACCAGCACGCCCTTCCCCTCCCAGCGGATCGTGCCGGCCGCCACGGGCGCGGCGGTCCCGTTCCCTTGCGTGGGGGTGGCACCGGCCGACGCCCCGCCGCCGGTGGTGGACACGACCGCCCCGCCGCCGTCGTCCTTCGCCGGCCCGTTGCGGTAGGTCCGCATGGCCACCGCGCCCCAGGTGATCGCCAGGACCGCGGACAGCAGCCACGGCAGCCACACGGTGCGGCCGAGGAACGACCCCTTGCCGCCGCCCGCGCCGTCGCCGCCCCCGCCGATGCGGAGCTTCTTCACCCGGTCGCGGAGTTCGGGCGTGGCGGTCGCGGTCGCCGAGATGGGCGGCGGCACGCGGGCGGCCCGCGGCGGCGGCAGGGCGGACCCGTCCGGCGGGGTGGCCGTTTGCAGGGCGACGGGGTCATCGTGATCGGTCATGTGTCACCTCGGGCGTCCGGAGTGGGGCCGAGCAGCGGGGCCAGAATGCGGAGGCAGGCGTCGGCGACGGCGGCGCGGTCGAACGCCTCGGGGTCCACGGCCAGTTGCCCGCCGAGGCCCTGGAACATCGCCATCATGATGCTGGCCGTGACGGCCGGCGGGACCGGCGGGGCGGCCCCCGCGGCGGACGCGGTGATGTCGGCGACGATGTGCTGACGCCAGCCGGCGTTGGCCGCCGCCAGCTTGCGGCGGTAGTCGTCGCGGTGCCGCACCTGGGCCATGAACGTGTGGACGAGGGAGTGAAGCTCCGTCTGCTCCGGCCCCTGCCCGTTCATCATCTTCCCCAGCCCGTGCCGGATGCGGTCGAGGACCGACCCCTCGCCGGGGCGGGCCACCCCGCTCCGCTCGGCCGTGGCGATGGCCTCGCGGATCATGCCGGCGAGCATGCGGTCGAACACCGCCAGCAGGATGTCTTCCTTCGACTTGAAGTAGTACGTCAGCTGCCCGCGGCTCATCTTGCACTTGGCCTCAATCCGCCCGAGCGACAGGCGGTGCAGCCCCTCGCTGGCGATCACTTCGGTTGCCGCCGTGACGATCTCATCCCGCCGCTTGCGGGCGGTGGGCGAATCCCCGCCCGCGTCGGCCACAAAGTTGGGCAGCGGCAACCCCGGCCCGTCCTGTGGCGGGGGCGTGTCGGTCGGTGGCAGGCCGTTGAGCGCCGACATGAGCGGGATTGGTCCGTCCGGTCTAGTGGATACTGTCAGATATAGACCGAGCGGTCTAGTGTCGTCAAGGGCGACCGTCAAGCTGGGCGGTTTTCGTCGGGATTGCAACTCCGCACGACCGGCCGGATTCGACGTAAGTGCTTGGCCGGCCTGGGTGGTTCCACGATTCGGGCATGGTTCCACGGAGGGGTGGAGGGTGGTGGAATGAAACCATCCGTGATGCCGTGCGTTACCATCGGTTCGCCGTCGAGGTCGTGGGATTTGATCCTGGAACAGTGAACGCAGTGACTGGGTGTTCCACCGCCAACCACGAAGAACCGGCGAAACCGATTCAGTCTTCCCAGCTTGCCGGCCGATGGGATACGGGATGACCGCCGGATACAGAAGGGACGGACCATGCGGCGGGGTGTGTGGTGGATGCTGGTGCTGGGGTTGACGACGGCCGCCGCCGTCGGCTGCAAGCACGCGCCGCCCCCGCGGGTGTATTACCCGCCGACAGTGGCCGAGAAGCCGCCGCGGGTGGACGTGCCGTCCGCGCCACTCTCGCCCCTTGAGCCGAAGCTCGAATCGCTCCCGCTCATCGACCCGGCGACGGCCGACGTGACCGGGGCCACCCGCCCGCCCGCCATCGGCCTGACCGAAGCCGTGTGTGCGAAGCTGGCCCACGAGCACGCCCCGCTCGCCAGTGCCGTCGAGCGGGAGAACAGCGTGCCGGTGGTGGCCGACGCGAGCCGCCCGCCGCCGGAGGCGTCGCTCACCCGCGAGCTGCGGCCGCACGTGGTGGCCGAGATGCGGAACCGGGCGACCGGCGAGGCGGTGGTGGCGCTCTACCAGTTGGCCGATGTGGAAGGGCGGTCGGCGGTGGTGCGGGAGAGCATTGAAGAGATCGACGTGCTACGGCGGGCCATCGAAGAGGCCATCAAGCGCGGGGCGAAACCGCCCATCGACCAGGAGGAGATCGCCCGCCAGCGGGCGACGTGGATCGCACTGCTCGGGCAGGCCGAGTTGGGGACGAAGCTACTGGACGCGGACCTGAAGCGGCGGATCGGGGCGTCCGGCAAGACGGCCGACCGGCTGATGCCGACGGGCGAATTCGGGCTGCCGAACGAGGTGCTCGATGTGGACGCGGCCGTGCGGATCGCACTGGAGAAGCGGCCGGACTTGCTCGCCCTGCGGTCGGCGTACCTGAACCTGTCGCCGGAGACGCTGCCGGAAGTGCGGGAGTTCTTGCGGGCGATGCCGGCCGCCGGCGGGCTGTTGGGAACCGGGACGACGGGCGGCTTGATGGGCCTGCCGGGGCCTCGGCTGCCGATCGTGAAGCGTGCCGCCGAGCGGCAGTTGGCGGAGCAACTGGCACCCGTGCAAGCGGCGGCGGACCAAGAGGTGGCGGTGCGGCGGGCGCAACTGTTCACGCTGATCGACGAACGCGAGCGGGCGGTGGCCGACGAGGTGCGGGCGCAGGCGCTGGTGCTGGCGGAGCAGGCGCGGCAGGTGGGGCTGATCCGCTGGCGGGTGGAGAAGCAGAAGGCGAAGGTGGCGGAGCTGAATAAGGACGAGAAGGGAGCGGCGTCGGTGGTGCCGGCGGTGCTGGAGCTGAACCGCGAACGAAGCGAGTTGATCCAGGGGGTGATGGCCTGGCACCAAGCACGGGCGAAGCTGACCCAGGCGCAGGGGCTGTATGTGAAGTGAGTCGCGACCGAACTCGTCTTCGGGCTGAAGGCCCGGTTTCTAACAGCCCAGGTCGGAGCGAGCGAAGCGAGCGCAGGCCTGGGACAACGCACCACCGATCATCCCGCCCTGAAGGGGTGGGTTCCGCCCGTGAACCCGCCCCTTCAGGGCGGCACTCATTTCGCCACGCTTCCCAGGCCTCCGCTCGCTGCGCTCGCTCCGACCTGGGCTGACAGAACCCGGCCCTTCAGGCCGAAGCACGGACACCACGTCTCATGCCGTTCGAGTGTTGTTGGAGGGGTTGCGGGAGAGCCCGCCCGGCCCGCCCGCGGTCACAGCGTAATGAGCGCGCTGCTCCACGTCAGCCCGCCGCCGAAGGCGACGAGCAGGATGGTGTCGCCCGGCCCGCACCGGCCGGTGCGGACGCCCTCGTCCAGCGCGATGGGCACGCTCGCCGCCGACGTGTTCCCGTATCGGTCCAGGTTCACCACCACCCGCTCGGGCGGGAAGTCCATGTCTTCGAGTGCGGCGTCGATGATCCGCACGTTCACCTGGTGCGGGACGATCAGCTTGAGCGTCTTGCCGGCGGCGGCGCAGTCGGCCTGGGCCAACCCCACCAGCTCCTTCAGCTTGGTGACGGCGAACTTGAACACCTCCCGCCCGTTCATCCGCAGGTAGTTCAGGTTGGGCAGCACGCCGTTGCCCGGCGGCGGGTTGGGCGTCACCTTGCTCGGCACCTGGATGAGTTCCTGCCGCCCGCCGTCGGCGAACAGCCGCACCTTGTGCAACCCGACGGCCGGGTCGGTCGTCGGGCCGAGGACGACAGCCCCGGCCCCGTCGCCGAACAGGATGCACGTGTTGCGGTCGGTGAAGTCGCTCACCCGGCTGAGCACCTCCGTGCCCACCACCAGCACCGTCTTGGCGTCGCCCGTCCGCACGTACTGGTCGGCCACGCTCAGGGCGTACACGAACCCGCTGCACGCGGCCGTCACGTCGAACGCCGGCACCGGCCCGCACTCCAGGTAGCTCTGGATGAGGCAGGCGGTGCTCGGGCACATGAGGTCGGGGGTGACGGTCGCGCACACGATCAGGTCCACGTCGGCCGCCTGCTTGCCGGCGGCCACCAGCGCCTCGCGGGCGGCCAGGGTGCCCATGGTGGCGGACGTGTCGCCGGCGGCGGCGTACCGCCGCTCGCGGATGCCCGTGCGGGTGCGGATCCACTCGTCCGTCGTGTCCAGGGTTTCGGCGAACTCGTCGTTCGGCACCACCCGTGTGGGGACGAAACTGCCGGTGCCGAGGATGCGAGCGGCGTGTCGGAGCATGGGGAGTTCACCCGCTGGGGCGGTGCGGCTAGTTGCGGTCGACACAGATACGTTAAATTCTCGCCGGGTGTCGGCGACCAGGGGAAAATTCGTGGCGTGTGTGGTTTGGGGCACCCCACCTCCCCCGGCGGGGAGGTCGATTCGGGTGGCGAGGCCTCCGTACCAGGTGTGGAGTTCGCTCGGCCGCATTCCGGTGGTCCGCCGGTCGTACCATGTCTGGCAGTCCCCCGGAGTGCCACCCGTGATCCCGCTGTCGCTCATCGCCCAGGCCCGCCACCGCATCCGCGGGCGGGTCCACCGCACCCCACTGGTGCATTCGCAAGCGATCAGCGAGCGGCTCGGCGTGCCGGTCTGGTTGAAGGCGGAGTGCCTGCAAAGGACCGGGTCGTTCAAGCCCCGCGGGGCGTTCAACAAGATGCTCACCCTCACCCCGGCCGAGCGGGCGCGCGGGGTGGTGGCGGTGAGCGGCGGGAACCACGCCCAGGCGGTGGCGTATGTCGGCACGCAGCTCGGCATCCCGACCACCATTTGCATGCCCGAGAACACCCCGCGGAACTACTTGGACGCCACCCGCGGGTACGGGGCCGAGGTGGTGCTGCTGCCGCACATCCGGGCGGCGTTCGACGAGTGCGAGCGGCAGCGGGCGGCCGGCAAGGTGCTGGTTCACCCGTTCGACGACGAACTGCTGGCGGCGGGTCAGGGCACCATCGGCCTGGAAATCGTGGACGACCTGCCCGACGTGTCGCACGTGTACGTGAGCATCGGCGGGGGTGGGCTGGCGGTCGGGGTGGCGTCGGCACTCAAGGCGGTGAAACCGGGCGTGCAGGTGGTGGGCGTGGAGACGCACGGGACCGACGCGATGGCCCAGGCGCTCGCGGCGGGCAAGCTGGTGGAGTTGCCGGCGATCACGTCCATCGCCCGCACGCTCGGGGCACCGATGGTGAGCGAGTTCACACTGAACGGCGTGCGCGAGTTGTTGCGGGAAGTGACGGTGGTGGACGACGCGGCGACGGTGGCGGCGCTCACGTTCATCCTCGAACGCACCAAGCATCTGGTCGAGCCGGCGGCGGCTTGCACACTCGTGGCGGCCGAGCGGCACCGAGAGCGGTTCCAGCCGGGCGATCAGGTGGTGCTGATTCTGTGCGGCGGCAACGTGGCGGTGGCGGATTTGTGCGCGTGGCGCGGGCGGTTCCTTTAGGGTGGGTCGCTCTCTCCGAGAGCGCCAAACAGACCGACTCTCGGAGAGAGTCGGCCACCCTATCCTGTCGGCTACAATCACCTTCCCCCAACAGGCCCCTCTCATGCGCCGCCTTCTCTCCCTGCTCTTCCTCGCCCCCGTCGCCCTCGCGGCGGACGACAAGTTCACCCCGCTGTTCAACGGCAAGGACACGACCGGCTGGACGTTCACCCTCCGCCCGCCGAAGGACAAGCCGGACAGCAAGCCCGACCCGAAAGATACCTGGAGCGTGAAGGACGGCGTGCTGCACTGCACCGGCAAGCCGAACGGGTACATCGCCACCGCGAAGGAGTACGAGAACTATGTACTGCGGCTGAAGTGGCGGTACCCGAAGGACGTGCAGTCGCCCCGAACCGGGGTGCTGGTGCACGTGACCGGCGACGACAAGGTGTGGCCGAACAGCATCGAGGCGCAACTGAATGCCGGGGTCGCCGGCGACCTCTGGCTGAACGCCAACAAGGACGGCAAGCTGCCGAAGCTCGACTTCCCCGCCGAGCAGAAAGACACGGCCAACAAAGAGGGCCGGCACTACTTCCGACTGAACAAGGACGACAAGATCGAGAAGGAGTTCGGCGAGTGGAACGAGTACGAGATCACCTGCACGGGCGGGGACATCACGCTGGTGGTGAACGGTAAGACGGCGAACAAGGCGACCGGCGGGGAGTTGAAAAAAGGGCGGATCGCCCTTCAAAGCGCGGGGTCGCCGGTCGAGTTCAAGGACATCGAGATCAAGGTGATCCGATAGGGTGGCCGACTCTCGCCGAGAGTCGGACGGGGGCGCAGGCCTGAGTGACAAGCGTGGAGCGGGTGAAGGCTTGCGCTCGCTCCACGCCGGACTCCGGTGCATTGGCCCCCTTCCGACTCTCGGCGAGAGTCGG
>JANNQE010000361.1:0-4477 GCA_031441625.1 Planctomycetia bacterium | reverse complement strand
CCTGGTACTGGCCGACGAGTTGGAGGCGGAGTTGCGGAAGTTACTTGAGTAGGGTGGCCGACTCTCTCCGAGAGTCGGAATCTGATGCCGCTCTCGGAGAGAGCGGCCCACCCTATTCGGCACCTACTTCTTCTTCGCCGTCGGCAGGTCGGCGTACACGATCTCGCTGCCGTACAGCGACTTCGCCGACGCTACCACCTTCCCCTCGTTCGAGATGATTTCGCTGAACCCGTACCCCCGCCAGTCTTGTTTCTCGTCCACGCTCCAGTTCGCGCCGATCAGGTGCAGCTTGAACGGCTTCACCCGTGCGGGCAGCTTGTGCAGGAACCACTCGGCCGGGTGTTCGGTGTCCACCCACGCGATCGGGTAGAGCAGCGCCCACAGGTCTTTCTTCTCGTACTTCTCCAGGATGGTGTGGATGTCGAAGCAGATGCCCAGGCCGACGGTGCCGTACTCGGTGTCGTAGGTCTGTACCCCGCGGTCGCCGGCGATGGCCCACGACTTCTCTGGGTGCGGCCACGGGGTCAGCTTGCGGTAGTGGGCCACCACCTCGCCCTTCGGGTTGGCCAGGCAGACGGTGTTGAAATACTTCGGGTCGTCGCCCTTCTTCTTCGGCTGCTCCACCTCCAGGAACGGGATGGTCAGGTAAATGTCGAGTTCCTTCGCCAGTGCCGCGAAGTGCTTGACGCTCTCGCCTTCGACCGTCTCGGCGTGCTCGGCCGGGTCTTTCCCCTTGAACTGCTTTTCGATGGGCCACCCCTTCAGGTGCCAGTTTGTTTTCAGGTCTTGCGACAGGTAGCCGGTGATGGCCGTCTCCGGCAAGACGACGATCTTCGCCCCGTTCTTCGCGGCTTCCTTCACCAGCGCGGTGAGCTTCTTGGTGTTGCCGGCGGTGTCGCCCAGGTCGGACGAACACTGTACGGCGGCGACTTTCACCGTGGCCGGCGGGTCGGCGGCGAACAGTGGAGCGGCGAGCAGCAGCAGAACGACGGCGGAGCGCATGACGCGGCCCTCGGGGACTGGTGAGTATTCAACACGGCAGGCATGAGAGTGCGAGTAACGAGGTTGTCACAGGCCGGAGTCTGCCGCGTTCCGGTGAGTGATGGCTTTGGAGATAATCGCACTGCCTTTTCATTTGACGCCAGTGTGACTTGCGAGTACGTTGACGACCTCCCAATCCCGTCGTGAGGTGCCATCATGGCGAACGCACTCATTCAGCAACTGGCTCTGGTGTCCGAATCGGCGAAAGTGAGCTTCGAGGAGTTGGCCATCGTCAGTGCGGCACTCCAGAAGTAGGCGTCCCGCGACCTGGCGCCGATCTGGGACATCGGGGCGACGATCGACCCGTTCCCGCGGCTGGAGGACGTGCCGCTCGGGTACTGGCCGATGATCGTGATGGACGACATCGGGTTCGACGGGGCGGCCGGCATCCACCTGGACAAGGACGGCCAGCCGTTCGCGCTCATCACGTCCAGCGACGACCAGGACGAGTGGTCCCTGACCGCCAGCCACGAGACGCTCGAGATGCTCGTCGACCCGTTCGGCAACCGGACGGTGGCCGGCGACTCGCCCAAGTCGGACCAGGGGCGGGTGCTCTTCTTGGTGGAGGTGAGTGACCCGTCCGAGGCGGCCGAGTTCGGGTACTCGGTGAACGGCGTGCTGGTGTCGGACTTCTACACCCCGCGGTACTTCGACCCGGTGGCGAGCGCGGTGCGGTACTCGTTCACCAACTCCCTGACCGAACCCCGGCAGGTGCTCCGCGGCGGCTACCTGTCGTGGCAGGACCCGGTGTCCGGTCACTGGTGGCAGGAGACGTTCTTCAGCGGGAACTCGTCGACCTTCCGCGACCTCGGCCCGCTGACGGCGGCGAACGGGAGCATCCGCAGCCAGATCGACAAGCTGTCCAGTCGGCAGACGGCGCGGGCGATCAAGCCGGCCCGGCGGGTGGCCTCGGCAGCCGGCCTGACGCGCGCCGCGGGGGCACCCTCTGTCTCGGCCAAAGCCACCTCCCTTCGGGAGCAGATCAGCGAACTCGTCTCGGCCGGCCAACCCTCGCCGGCCCGTGGAACTGCTCCGCGACGGACGGCGCGCCGCACGGGCGGCGACTGACCGGCCGGCGGGTCGCCCGTCATTCGCCCTCACCAGCAGGAGTGTCCTTCTCTTTGCGATCCAGTTCGCGCATCTTCTCCTCGATCGCGTCCCTCGGGGACAATGGTCGCGGGGGTGGGGTTCCGGGCTTCCGGTTCTTCATCTCCGCGATCTGTTTTCGGAGATCGTCCGCGCGCTTCTTCTGGGCTTCCGTCTCTTGTGGCTCGGCCATCGCGCTCTCCGGTACGGGGAAATGTCGAGCGAAGCACTGTACCAGGATAACAGCACGTGGCGCGCCGGCGTGTGGCGGATGGGCAATTCCGTCCGGAACTTTCGCCGGCGAGGGTGGTCGCGTCTCGCAGTCGCTGCCACGCCGTCCTAAAACATCCCCTTCCTCTCCGCCCTCCGGAACCGCTCCCGCGATGAAGACCCGCCTGTTCACCCCCGGCCCGACCCCCGTCCCCGAAGAGACGCTCCTCGAACTGGCCAAGCCGGTCGGCTACCACCGCTCGGCCGAGGCCAAAGCCATCCTGAAGGAAGTGTCGGAGCTGCTTCAGGAGGTGTTCCAGACGAAGCACCCGGTGGTCACGCTCACCAGCAGCGGCACTGGCGGGATGGAGTCGGCCGTCACCAGCCTGCTGGCTCCGGGGGAGAAGGCGATCCTGCTGAGTGCCGGGCGGTGGGGCGAACGGTGGAAGGGCATTCTGAAAGCGCTCGCCGCCAACACGCACATCGTCAGCGTGCCCTACGGCAAGGCGATCACGCCCGACATGCTCGCGGCGGCGCTGAAGGAACACCCGGACGCCGGGGCGGTTTTCTGCACGCTCAGCGAGACCAGCACCGGCGTCGGGCACGACGTGGAGGCGTTCGCCAAGTTGACCGCCAATACGCCCGCGGTGTTGGTGGTGGACGGCATCAGCGGGTTGGGGGCGATGGAGTGCCGCACCGACGCCTGGGGCGTGGACGTAGTGGTCAGCGGGTCGCAGAAGGCGTTCATGCTGCCGCCCGGGCTGGCCTACGTGAGCGTGAGTGCGAAGGCGAAGGCGAAGATGGACGCCACCCCGGTGCGCGGGTTCTACTTCGACCTGCGGCGGGCGCTGGCGAAGTTTGCCGAGTCCGACACGCCGTTCACCCCCGCGAACACGCTCATCAAGGCCCAACTGGTGAGCCTGAAGCGGATGAAGGCGGAAGGGATGGACGCACTTTGGGCACGACACACGAAGGTGGCGACCGCGACGCGGGCGGCGGTGGTGGCGCTCGGGTTGGAGGTGTTCGCCGAACGGCCGAACAGCGCGCTCACGGTCATCACGGTGCCGGCGGGCGTGGACGGATCGGGCACGCTGAAGGCGATGGAGAAGGCGCACGGGTTCAAACTGGCCGACGGTCAGGACGACATGAAGGGGAAGATTTGGCGGCTCAGCCACATGGGGTACGTCGATGCGTTCGACGTGCTCGGCGCGATTGCGGCGCTGGAACTGACTCTGGCGAAGACCGGGTTCAAGTTGACCGTCGGTGCCGGCGTGGCGGCGTTTCAGAAAGCGATGCAGTAGGTGCCGCTCGGCGAGCGGCACCATCGGGCCGGCGTCAGTCGGCCCAGTTTTCCACCTTCAAGCCGGGAATCGGCTGGAAGTCCTTCAGGTTGCGGGTGACAAGCGTGGCGTCGTAGGCCAAGGCGATGCAGGCGTGGAGCAAATCCTTGCGGCCTGGTTTCTTCACCTTCTTGTCACGCAACAGGCGATCAAGGTGTTCACCGGCACGGTCATTGAACACGAGGACGCCGAACTCCCCGATGTACTCTTCCGACAGCCGGAGGCCGTTGACCGCTCGCAGCGCAGCCGCACCGTCGGCGGCTTTCAACACCGCCTGGATCCGGCCGTCCAGCACCTCCAGTCGGGTGGCTTGCCCGATCGCCACGGTGTGGGACGCCCGTTCGCGCGCGACACGCTCGCGAACGCCGGCACGCCTGAAGTACGCCAGGGTGAAGTGGTCGGTGTCGAGGACGTAGATCATTCGTCCTCCGCGTACTTGCCGGACTTGGTGGCGCGGTCCACTTCGTCACGGTTGGCGCGGAGGATGGCCAGAAACGCCTCGAATTCTTCCTCGGTTTCTTCCAGTTCCGGCCGCAGTGTCGACGAAGCCCGCGCGGAGCGGACCCACTTCAACACGTCCTCGCGGACGAAACGCCAGTCGTCGCCGACCGCTCGGCCGGCGAGTTTCCCGGTCGCCGCTTCCGCCCGCACCTGCTCTTCGGACATGCGGAGGTACTCAGCGGCCTCCTTGAGGTTCAGGATGTCGAGGAGCGACGGGGGGGCCTGCGCCACCCCGTTCGGGCTACCGATTCCCGAGTGAGTGGTCATGAGTCAATCCCCGTGCGGGTGGGAGACGGCCG
>JANNQE010000360.1:0-9269 GCA_031441625.1 Planctomycetia bacterium | reverse complement strand
GTCGATCCTGGCCGAATCGGAATGGATGACCTCGCTGATCCAGGAGTTCACCCCGGTCACAGGGCAGATCGACACCCGACGGTTGCTGAAGTGGGCGAACGGGAAAGGCCAGCGCCTTGCGCCGAACCTCGCACTCGTCAAGAATCCTGAAGTCACGCTCGCGTTCCTCGCCACGCGGGTGAACGGTCAGCCCGACGCGCCGCCGTCGCTACAGGAGATGACTCAGTACCTCGCCACCGAACAACTCCACCAGACGGGTTTGCAAGACCCGTGCCCGGCGTGTGGTGCCCCACTCGGCGAAGCGAAACAAGTCTCACTGATGTTCGAGTCTCACGCCGGGTTGGAGAAGATCGACGACAACAAGGTCTACCTACGCCCCGAGACGGCACAGGGGATCTTTGCCAACTACCGGAACGTGCTCAACAGCACCCGCCTCAAACTGCCGTTCGGCATCGCACAGGTGGGGAAAGCGTTCCGCAACGAGGTGAACCCGCGGAACTACACCTTCCGATCGCGTGAGTTCGAGCAGATGGAGATCGAGTTCTTTTGCCACCCGACTGAAAGCATGAAGTGGTACGAATATTGGCGCGACCTGCGGAAGAAGTGGTACAGCACGCTCGGCATCAACAGCGAGAACCTAAAGCCGCGGGAACAGGCCGCGGACGAACTCGCCTTCTACTCGAAGGGGACGACGGACATCGAGTACATGTTCCCGTTCAGCACCGACCCACAGGAGTTGGAAGGGGTGGCCCACCGCGGAGAGTACGACCTCACCCAACATGCCAAGCACTCGGGCAAGGCCGACGACCTCGCGTACTTCGACGAGGAGCGGTGGAACAACGACAGCCAGACACTGAGCACCCGCAGCTTCAAGGAGTGGCTGAAGGGGAACCCGTCGGCGGAGGAGATCGCCAAATACAAGTTCACCCCGCACGTCATCGAGCCGAGCGCGGGTGCGGATCGGTTCACGCTGGCGGTGCTGTGCGAGGCGTACCAGGAAGACAAGGTGACGGACGCGAAGGGGAACGTGGAGGAGCGGATCGTCATGCGGTTCCACCCGCGGCTCGCCCCGATCAAGTGCGCCATCTTCCCGCTGGTGAACAAGGACGGGATGCCCGAACTGGCCACGAAACTGTACCGCGAACTGAAGCCGCACTTCAACGTCTTCTACGACGACAAGGGGGCGGTCGGCCGGCGGTATCGCCGGCAGGACGAGATCGGCACGCCGTTCTGCGTCACCATCGACGGCGACACGACGAAGGACGGCACCGTCACGATCCGCGACCGCGACACGCTGCAACAGAAGCGGATCAAGCTGGAGGACGTGAAGGCCGAGGTGTGGAAGGCGGTGAGTGCGTCGTAAGTGTTCTGCTCGCTCCGCGAGCGGTCTTTTCAGACCCGCTCGCGGAGCGAGCAGAACACTATTCGCCGTTCGCCATGCGAAAGAAGTGTGCCGCCGCACGCCCGCTGATGACGCCCAGCTTCAACAACTCCGCCGCCATCAACTCCACCGCCCGCCACACTCCATCGTCGTTTAACACGTTCTCCGTCTTCGACAGCATCCGCCGCTCGAAGCGGTCCAGGCTCCGCTCGCTGGCGCGATACAGCATGAGTTTGCGTGCGTACCGCAGGTCGCGGCCGGCCGCCTCGCGGTCGTACACGCCGGTGTGCCGGGCTTCGGCCACCATGCCGGCGAGCGAGATGAGGATCTCGGTTTCGATCCAGTCGTCGCTCGGCTTCTGCACTCCCTTACGGAACTCGCACTTGCCGAGCAACTCCTGGTTCGGAAGCACGCTCACGCGGTGAACGGGGCGACCCATCGCGAGCGCGACGGCGGCGTGGCCGGCCTCGTGGTAGGCGGTCGCCGGGTCGAACGACGGTGGTGGTGTGTCGGGCGTGGTCAACTGGTCGGCTCCGCTTCCGGCTGTTGCAACCGCCATTTTAGCAGAGAAAACCGACGGCTCTGGTCGGCCCGCGTGACGGCCAGCCACAAGGCTTTCCGACTGCCGACCACCGCCACCAGCTTCCGCCCGCGGGTGATGCCGGTGTACAGCAGGTTGCGTTGCAGCATCACGAAGTGCTGCGTGTGGCAAGGGATGACCACGGCCGGGTACTCGCTGCCTTGCGACTTGTGGATACTCGTGCAATACGCGAGTTGCAGCTCATCGAGGTCGGGGAACTCGTACTCCACCGCCCGGCCGTCGAACTCGGCGGTCAGCAGTTGGTCCGTCTGATCGATGCCCAGCACGCGGCCGATGTCCCCGTTGAACACCTCCCGCGTGTAGTTGTTTTTCATCTGAATGATCTTGTCCCCCACTCGGAACGTGACGCCGAACCGCGTGACCTCCTGTTGCGGCCCGCGACTCGGGTTCAGGGCCTCTTGCAGCACCTTGTTCAGGTTGGCCACGCCGAGTTCGGACTTGTTCATCGGCGACAGCACTTGAACGTCCTTGAACGGGTCGAGGCCGAACTTCGCCGGGATGCGGGTCTTCACCATCGTCACGATGCGGTCGATGACTTGCGCCGGCTCGTCGGCCTCGATGAAGAAGAAGTCGCCGTTGCCCGGCGGGGCGGACTCCGGCTCCTCGCCGCTGTTCACCGCGTGCGCGGCCCGCACGATCCAGCTCGAATTCGCCTGCCGCTGCACCTCGGTCAACCGCACCACCGCCACCGATCCGGAGTCAATGATGTCGGCCAGCACGCTGCCCGCCCCGACGCTCGGCAACTGGTCGCGGTCGCCCACCAGCACCACGCACGCCCACGACGGCACCGCCCGCAGCAGTTGGTTCGCCAGCACCACGTCGAGCATGGACGTCTCGTCCACCACCAGCAGTTCCAGGTCGAGCGGGTTCTCCTTGCTCCGCTTGAAGGTGCCGGTGCCGGCGTCGAACTCGAGCAGGCGGTGAATGGTCTTCGCCTCGCGTCCGGTGCTCTCGCTCAGCCGCTTGGCCGCCCGCCCGGTCGGCGCACAAAGCCCGACCTTCAAATTCTTCGCGGCGAAGATGTCGATGATCGCCCGCACGATGGTCGTCTTGCCGGTGCCCGGCCCGCCGGTGAGCACCAGCATTTTGTTCGTCACCGCCTGCCGCACCGCGTCGCGCTGTCGCTCCGCGAACTCAATGCCCATCTTTTTCTCCACCCACCCGAGCGCCTTCTCCACGTCCACTTCGGGCAACGGGTGTTCGCCCGTCCGCAGTGCCTTCACCCCGCGGGCGACACCCAGTTCGGCCATGAACAGCGGCTTCAGGTACAGCAGCGGTTGCCCTTCGATCGCTTCATCCACGACCCGCGCGCCGGCCGCCTTCACCGGCGTGTCGCGGACGATCTCGTCTTCGATCCGCAGTTGCTCGACGGCCTCGGTGATCCGCTCTGACTCGATCTGAGTCAGGGCGACGGTCTGTTCCAGCACCACCTCTTCGGGCAACCCGACGTGCCCGTTGCCACTCCCCTCGCTCAGCACGTGCCGCACCGCCGCTTGTGCCCGCTTCGGCGAATCACGCGGAATGCCCAGCTTCAACGCCAGTTCGTCGGCGGTCTTGAACCCGACGCCCCAAATGTCGGTGCTCAGGCGGTACGGGTTCTGCCGCACCTGCTCGATGGCCGTCTCCCCGTACTGCTTGTAGATCCGCACCGCCCGCGCCGTGCCGATGCCGAAGCTCTGCAAGAAGGTCATGATCTTGTGGACGGCCTGGTTCTGCTTCCAACTCTCGCGGATGAGTTCGATCCGTTTCGGGCCGATCCCCTTCACTTGCGTCAGGAACGACGGCGACTTGTCGATCACTTCCAGCGTCCGCTCGCCGAACACCTCCACGATCTTCGCCGCGTACTTCGGCCCGAGTCCCTTCACCAGCCCGCTGCCCAGGTACTTCTCGATGCCGGCGGCCGTGTGCGGAGGGGTGGTGCGCAGTTCGGCCGCCTTGAACTGCTGCCCGTGCTGCCGGTCCATCTGCCACTCGCCGCTCGCCTCCACGAACTCCCCGGCAATGATTTGCGACAGGTGCCCGACGACCGTGACGAGATCCCGATGCCCGCGGGCCTGCACCCGCAGCACGCAGTACCCGTTGTCCAGGTTGTGGAACGTGATCCGCTCGATCACGCCCGAGAGGGTATCGGCCATGTGCACAGGGTAACGAGGTAGGGGCCGGGGGTGCAATCCCCGCGGATGGTTTCATTCCTCCTCCCCCCACCCGTCCGTGGAACCAAGTCCAAACTGAAGAAGATCCCATGCCGGCCAAGCACTTACGTCGAATCCGCACGCAGACCCGGTTCACGAGAACCATTCCGGACGTGCGGAACCTCACCCGCTACAAAATCCCTTCCCCCACGGTGCCGGTGCTCATGAACGTCGAATCGCTCATCTCGCGTCGCTCGGCGACGGTCGAAATCTCCGGCATCCGCAAGGTGTTCGAACTCGCCCGGTCGCTGAAAAACCCGATCAACCTGAGCATCGGTCAGCCACACTTCGACACGCCCGAGCCGATCAAAGCGGCGGCGCAGGCGGCCATCGCCGCGGGCAAAAACGCCTACACGCTCACGCAAGGGGCACCCGAGTTCCGCGACCGCCTGATCGCCGACGTGACGGCGAAGTACGGTCACGCCGACCGCGATGTGATCGTGACGAGCGGCACGAGCGGCGGGCTGATGCTGGCGATCCTGGCCGTGCTGAACCCCGGCGACGAGGTCGTCACGCCCGACCCGTACTTCGTCATGTACCCGAACATGGTGACGCTCGCCGACGGCAAGCTCGTGACGGTGGACACATTCCCCACCAAGTTCTACCTCGACCCGGATCGCCTGATCGCCGCCTGCACCCCCCGCACGAAGATCATCCTGCTGTGCAGCCCGGCCAACCCGACCGGCTGTCTGATTGAACCCGACGCGATGAAGGCCATCGCCGAGCTCGCCGCGAAGCGGAACATCCTGCTCGTCTCGGACGAGATCTACTCCGCCTTCTGCTACGACGCCCCTGCCCGCAGCCCGGCTGAGTGGAACGAGAACGTGCTGGTGGTGGAGGGGTTCGGCAAGACGTACAGCATGACCGGCTGGCGGCTGGGGTACGCGCACGGCCCGTATCGGCTGATCGAGGAGATGAAGAAGCTCCAGCAGAGCACGTTCATCTGTGCCCCGAGCATGGCCCAGTTCGGCGGGCTGGCGGCCCTCGACTTCGACATGAGCGGGTACATCGCCGACTACAAGCGGAAGCGGGACACGCTCATCGCCGGGTTGAAAGACCTGTACGAGTTCACCGAGCCGGGCGGGGCGTTCTACCTCTTCCCGAAGGCCCCGTGGGGCACCGGCACCGAGTTCGTGGCCGAGGCGATTGCCAACAATCTGCTGATCATCCCGAGCACCACCTTCAGCCACCAGGACACGCACTTCCGCATCAGCTACGCCGCGACGGACGAGACCCTGGCGAAGGGAATTGAGGTGCTGCGCCGGATCGCCCGACAGTGAAAGGGAACGCCCCGACACGTGCGGAAAGCCACACCAATTCTTCACGTTGCCCGCGCAGAACACTTCGCGACGGTCCATATCATCGGGGAGGTTCTATTTCCGTCCGGCTGCGCGATCCTGCTACCCAATTGCCTTGCGAGGTGTCCGATGCGTCTCCACCAATTGCCATGTGTGCTGTTTCTGGCCCTTGCCTCCTCGGCGATCTGCTACGCCCAGAATACGTACACCTGGAGCACTACGACAACCAGCACCGCGTGGTTGAACTCGAACAACTGGACCGGAGGTCTGACCGGAACCTTCCCCGGTACAGACAATAACTCGGTGACGACGGCGGACGGAAATACAGGGGATATCGCACAGTTTAGCACGTTGGCGATCTCGGGCAATGCTGTTGGGGTCAACTTCAACAACACAGGTACGAATACCGGCATTGGCAACAACGGGAACGCGAACGGTCGGCTCACCCTCGGCGCGGTCGACGCTCTCAGCACGATGAGTAAGGCCGTTGTGATAGGCAAGTCGGATTCGGCAACCATCACTTCTGCCCTCCAACTGAACGGTAGAACGCTCGGCGGGGTGGACAACATCATCCTCCGCAACTCGAGCGGTTTCAGCCTTACTGTTGCTGGATTTGCTGGCGGGACGGGGTCAGCACCTATGACTCTCCAACTGCTGAACTCTACGACTAGCACGATCGTGGCGGCAGGTGCCGGAAACATCAACATCAGTGCTATCATTTCCGAATCCGGCGGAGCGCGGTCTCTCACCGTGAATTCGACCGGCACGGGTATCGTCACACTTTCCGGTGTGAACACGTACACAGGGAACACCACGGTCTCTGCCGGCACACTGGCGTTGAACGTCGCAGGTTCAATCAACACTTCCCCAATCATCACCGTCAACAGTGGGGCGACTTACAACGTATCGGCGGTAACCGGCGGTTATTCGCTGGGACTCACCTCCGTCCAGACGCTGCAAGGCACTGGGACAGTCACCGGGGCGTTGACGGTGGCGTCTGGGAGTACCATCCGCGGCGACAGTGGCACCGACACCGGCACCCTGACGACGGGGAACGTCACAGTGCAATCGGGCGGCAGACTTGGTGTGCAACTCGGCACCGGCACCGCCGCCAGCCGCCTGAATACGTCGGCCGGCATTCTGAACCTGAACTCGAACTCGATCATCGACCCGAACGGCACGTTCGACGGCGGCGGCAACCGCACGCTCGCCACCCTCTCGTCGTCCGCGGGCGGGCTGGTGGTCGGTGGGACGACCTACAATTCCAACGCTGACATCGCATCCTACACCTTCACCACAGGCGACACAGGGCTGAGGGCCTTCGGCGCGCTCCAGTTTGACGTGACCGGCCTCGGCCTGACACAGGGCGACCAACTGGTGCTCTCGCGGAGCGGCAACAACCTTGTGCTGAACTTCTCCCCCGTGCCGGAGCCCGCGTCCATGCTCGCGCTGTGCGGGCTGGTGGTCGGCGGGGTGGTCGGGGTGCGGAAGTTGCGGCGGAAAGCGGTCGAAGTCACACCCGCCGCGTGATCGCCTCCGCCTGCTCGCAGCAGTCGTTGATCGCCACGCCGTGATAGCTGTTGCCGCCGAGGATCAGGCCGGGGAATGACTCGACCAACTGCATCATCTCGGCCACCCGTGCGGGGTGGCCGAGTTCGTATTGCGGGATCGCCCGCGGCCACCGCACCACCCGCGCGAACACCGGCTCGCCCGTCACGCCCATCGTCACCGTCATCTCGCGGTGAACCAGCTTCACGAACTCGTCGTCGGGCAGGGCGGCTACGTCCGGGCGATTCACCCCGCCGGCCAGCGCCCGCCACACCACATGCCCCGGCGGCGCGCGATCCGGGAACGTGCTGCTGCACCACTGCACGCCGATCACGTCGCGGCCGGTGTTCTGCGGGGCGATGTACCCGAACCCGTCGGGGCGGATCGGGGCGTCGGCCTCGCGGTAGCCGAGGACCGCGACGTTCACCGCCGCGAAGCGAATGCCGCCGGCCAGCTCGGCGAGCCGGGCGCTCAGCGGGGCGAGCAGCTTCGCCTGATGGTCGGCCGGGGTGGTGAGCACGACCGCGTCGGCGGTGAAGCGTTCGCCGTCGGCGTGAACCGTCCACTCGCCCCCGTTCAGTGACAGCCCGTTGACACTCACACCGGTGCGGACCGTTCCCGCCAGTCGCTCGGCCAACGTGTCGATCAGCACCTGCAACCCCTCACGGAACGACCACATCGTTTGTGGAGAGGGCGTCTCCCCGCGGGCAATCGCGGCCTCCTTTCGCAGCTTCGCCGAACGCATCACGCCTTTCACCACGCTGCCGTACTCCCGCTCGAACATGGGCAGTCGCGGGAACGCCGCCGCCACGCTCAGCCGGTCCGGGTCGCCGGCGTGAATGCCCGTGACAAGCGCGTCGATGAACACGTCGGCCGCCTCTTTGCCGAACCGTCGCCGGGCGAACGCGGCGACGGACTCGTCGTCGGGAGTGTTTGCCGGCCGCTTGCGGAACGGCTCGGTGAGCATCCGCACCTTCGCCCCGAACGACAGCACCGGGGACAACATCAGCCCGAGCGGGTCGCCCGGCAGCCGGTGCAGCTTGCCCTTCAAGTAGAGGAAGCGGTTCTTCCGCGAGCCTTCGCTCGCCGCGATCAGCCGATCACCAATTCCCAGATCGCGGCACAGTTGAATGGCGTGCGGCTTGGCGTCGAACAGGCCGTTCGGCCCGCGCTCGACCGTGAACCCGTCGGTGTGATCCGTGCCGATGTTCCCGCCCAGCCGCGGGCGGGCTTCGAGCAGCGTGACGGAATACGTCGGGTGCGCTTGGCGAATGCGGAAGGCGGCGGCCAGCCCGCTCAGCCCACCGCCGACGATGATGACTCGTTTCATGCGTACAGTTTATTCCCACGCCTTCAATCGCTCGGCGATCTCGCGGAGCACCTCGCGGTCGGCGTCCGGTCGCTTCGGGCTTTGTGGGTGGGTATCGTCGCAGTCGATCCACCCGCGGAGCTTGAGGAACATGGCGGCCGAGTGCTTGTACGCCGGCACCGGCGGGCGGAAGGTGAAGAAGCCGAGGTACTGCAACAGGTCGTTCAGTTCGTGGAATGTCGGGTCTCCGGCCGCCCACATGGCATCGCGCTTGGCGAACAGGTCAGGGGCGAAGGTGCTCAGCCCGAGCAGGTAGTCGCTGCCATACACTACCATGTCGATGGCAAGGTCGTTGCCGGTGAGCACGAGGAAGTCGGGCCGCACGCGGTCGCGCAGCGCGAGCCGTTCCCATTCGGGCACGCGGTGCAGGCTGCTGTGCTTCGCCCCGATGCACTGGTTTACCCCGAGCAAGCCGGCGTAGGTGTCGAGGTCGTAAATCTTGCCGAACGGCGCGAACTGCGTGCCCAACTCGAACGCCACGAACCGCGGGCAGTCGCGGGCAATCGCTTCGTAAGCGCCGATCAGTGCTGGGCCGGGTAGGGCGGTCAGGCCGAACGACTGGAAAATGACTGGCGTGCCGCGGTGCTTCTGGATCTGCGCCACGCCCCGCTGGTAGCCGCTCAGATCAAACTTCGCTCCGGGCGTGTCGCCCACGAACGCCCCGGCCACGAACTCGCGGCCGTTCATGATGGCGGCAGTCTCGGCGAGTGCCCGCTCGCGGGTGTCGGCGTGGATCAGGTTGGCGTACCCGGTGTCCATGTTGACGGCCGGTGACAGCCCGCTGTCAGCGGTGCGGGCGACGTGGGCACGGAAGCCGTCCCAATCCACCGTCCCGTCCGCGTGAAACGGCAGCAGGATGGCCGACGTGCCGACGACCTTG